>JAMFRX010000537.1 GCA_026224995.1 Puia dinghuensis | reverse complement strand
CGTTTCCCTTATATGAGCCCCAGCGGCAGGATGGGACCCGGCTATCATTTTATGGATGGCGGCGGTAAGGACAACAGCGGCGCCTCGACGTCCGAAGATATCTTCCTGGCTCTTCAGCGATGGGCGATGGATAGCACTAAGTCCGACCCTGTCGTCAGGAAGCTAATGCATAAAATTCACTTCTACTTCGTCAGCATCTCCAACAGCCCACGGTCATCGCTGGACGAGCAGCCCGACCCGCGACAGCTGGTATCTAACCGCTGGGAGCCGATAAGCCCTATCATTGGCATCATCAACAGCGGCATCGATGGGAATGCTACCGCGGCAGACAGCGCCATCCGGTTTCGCTATGAAGGTCCGCTGTTGCCGGGTGACTCGATCCGGGCGGACTATTGCGCGATCTGGCCTACCGCCACCTGCATAGTAGACGACCGCCAGCAACGTTACTGCCCCCTGCTGCCATTGGGCTGGCAGATCTCGGAGCCCTCGCTTACGCGGCTCAACACTTGTTTCACTCCGGGCAATGTGGTATGCAATCCCGTGGGCATCTGTAAGGTAATGATGATCTGCCGTCACCTGTGAGCCGGGCTTACTTTTTAAGCAGCTCAAGGGTAGAAGCGGCGCCTTCATCGGATTGAAGGCGGATGAAAAGCATTCCCTTCGGAACGGTGCTTAGATTTATGCCTACCTGCTGACCATCTCCACTGATGGTAAATGCGCCATTCTGCAAAAGCCTTCCATCGGCCGCAAAGACGGAATAGCGATAGCCGGCGGCAGGGACGCCATCGAAACGCAAATAGGCATAGTCAACGGCGGGATTGGGAAAGCAGGCGAGGGAAACGGCGCCCTCCGTGGCAATGCTCACCTTTTTGACGGCGGAATACGTGGACGCTCCGTCCACATCTGTCATAGTCAATCGATAATAGCTTGTGGCAGAAGGAGCATTGTCTACGAAAGCATAGGCATGATCCTGCTGTGGCGTTACACTACCGATAGGGTCGAATTGGAGGCCGTCAGCGGAGCGTTCTATCGTATAGTTCAACAGCTGCGTTTCCTGCGCCGCAGCCCACTGGAGCCGGTTGACCGTTCCCTGGTTGACAGCATCGAAAGAGAGGAGCTGCAGGGGCAGGATCACGGGGGGAGATTGTACGATAAGGTTATCCAATTCGGCTTTATTCGATCCCGATCCGTCCATGAGGCCGCCGATGGTGACGGTAGTCGCGCCGGTCCAGGAGAGGGCCGTTCCTCCGGTTTCGATATTAGTGTTATAAGAAGTAACGCCGTCGACGGAAACAGTGAAGTTGCCGGTATTGTTGTTGTAGACGAAGCGATAGGTATGCCAGCCGGTAGCCGGTACGGCAGCGATGGAGTTCAGGGTGAGGACACCGCTGGTAAAAGGCAATTTCGCATAGATGGCGCCGGTGGAGATGCCAAAGTCCAGGCCGCCAAGCGCAAAGAAGCTGGCCCCATTCTCTTCCTTCTGAAAATCGATGGAGACGTCGATGCCGGGGATCTCGAATACCGATCCGGGTACGATGAGATCGATGTTGCCGCCGGTGCCGGCATTGAGACCGTTGGTTCCACCATTGCCACCGGTGCTGGATGCTGCGGTCGAACTTGCCGATGTGCCGTTGGGGCCGATGGCGGCCTGAGTTACGGGGTTGCTATCCCAGGTGAATTCGCTGATGATCTGGGCCTGGCTGGAATAAGTCAGGGCAATCAGGATCAGGGTGAAGAAAATAGTTTTACGCATGGATATAGAATTACCCTTGGAGGACAAGAGCGATGCCATATCATAAACAATTTATTTTTAACGCATTACGTATGATTTCGGCCGGTCCCGGTTCCTAAAAAGGAGTAAATTTCCAAAATTGGGACCCGAAACGCCGGTATCTTAGCTGCGAAAATAAAAGTCTATGGAAAAACAGAATAGAAAAGAGTTTCTCGGGACGGGGGCGGCCACGGCTGCGGCCCTATTTGGCTTACCTGTGGGAGTCGTCGAAGTAAAGCGTCCGCCGGTCGTACATCATGTGTTCTTCTGGCTGAAGAACCCGGCCTCCACAGAAGACCGGGATGCGCTGGTAGCAGGCTTGAAGACCCTGGCAGGCATTCCGTTGATCAAAGAATTGTACGTCGGCGTACTGGCCAATACGGAGAAGCGCGATGTCGTAGATGCTTCCTGGCAGGTTTCGGAGCTCATGTTCTTTGAAGACCTGGCCGGACAGGCCAACTATCAGTCGCATGAGCTCCACCAGGCTTTTATCAAGAATTGCAGTCACCTTTGGGAAAAGGTGGTCGTGTATGACGCGATAAACCTCTATTCCCGCATCATTTGAACGAAATGAGCTCCACGTCGAAGATCAGGGTGCTGTTTGGACCGATCTGCGCGGAGACTTGCCTATCCCCATAACCCAGGGCAGACGGAATGAAGAAGCGCCATTTACTACCCGTAGGCATAAGCTGCAGACCCTCTGTCCAGCCTTTGATGACGGCGTTCAGCGGGAAGCTGGCGGGTTGACCGCGGCTGACGGAGCTATCGAAGACCGTACCGTCGATAAGGGTGCCGTGGTAGTGGCAGGTGACATTGTTGACGGCGGCGGGCTTGGGGCCGGTGCCTTCTACCAGCACTTTGTACTGCAGGCCGCTAGGAAGCGTGACGACACCCGCTTTAGACTTATTGGCTTCGAGGAAGTCCTGGCCGGCTTTGAGGTTGGCGGCGGATTTTTCTTTATTGAGGTTGAAGAGCTTGTCGGCGATGCCCATGGTATAAATTTTGGCAAAGATAATGACACAATCGGACGTAATGACGAAAAGCAAGTATTTCACCTATATTCTTATCCTGGGCCTGCTCACAACGATCGGCCCTTTCTCCATCGACATGTACCTGCCCGGCTTCGAGGACATCGCCCGCAGCCTGAAGACCAACACCGCGACGGTAGCCTTGTCGCTGTCGAGCTATTTTATAGGCATCGCCGTAGGTCAGCTGGTGTATGGCCCTTTGCTGGACCGTCATGGCAGGAAGAAACCGCTCTACGCCGGGCTGGCGCTTTATATCGTCGCCACGGTGATCTGCATGCAGGCCAGGGATATCCACACGCTTATCCTGCTGCGCTTTATCCAGGCCGTCGGCAGCTGCGGGGCGCAGGTAGCGGCGATGGCAATGGTACGGGATCTCTTCGGCGCCAAAGAGAGCGCCAAAGTCTTTTCCCTATTGTTGCTGGTCGTAGGTGCAAGCCCGATGATCGCACCGACGGTAGGCGGTTATGTTGTGGTGGCCTTCGGCTGGCGCACCGTCTTCCTGATCCTCGGCATCCTGAGCGTGATCATTACCTTCCTGACTATCTTCTTTCTTCCGGAGAGCTACCCGCCGGACCGGAGCTTCTCGCTTCGTCCTGCGCCTATAATCCGGAATTTCATGTCTGTGCTGCGGGTGCGGCAGTTCCTGGTCTATACTTTAATAGAGGCATTTGCCTTTTCTGGTCTGTTCGCCTACGTCTCAGGGTCGCCGATCCTGTTCATGGAGATCTTTCATGTCGGCAAGCGGGAGTACGGGTGGATCTTCGCCTTCCTCTCGGTGGCCTTTATTGTGCTCAGTCAATTCAATGGTCTCCTGCTCAAGCGGTATACCAGCGAACAGATCATCCGCGTCGCGCTAACAGGGCAGGTGATCGTCGCCGTGATCTTTTTGGCAGGGACCATAGCCGGCTGGTTTGGCCTGGGCTTTACGATCTTCTTTCTCTTCCTCTTTTTGGCCTGTCTGGGCTATACCTATCCCAACGCCGCGGCGCTGGCGCTGGCGCCTTTTGACAAGAATGCGGGTACGGCCTCGTCGTTGCTGGGCACCCTGCAAATGGGTATCGGAGCGCTGGCGTCCATTGCCGTGAGCGCTTTCAGCAATGGGACGGCGATCCCGATGGTTGCGGTGATGGCGGGAACTACGCTGCTGGCCATGGGAGTATTGGCCATTAAGGCAGCTTTGCCACAAGGCTCTCCGGCAGAAGCCGAAGTATCTGATAAATGATCTTCCACTTGAATCCCGGCACGAGCGTGAATCCATTGCCGGCGCCGACTACGGCGCGGGCGATGTAGGCTGGCTCCAGCAACAACGATTCCGGCAGGGTCAGGCCGGCAGTCATCTTACTCCGGATATAGCCGGCCACTACTGCGTTGACGACGACCTTGCGCGGCGAAAGATATTGCCGCAGGCCGCCAAGATAGGTAGTGAAGGCAGCTTTTGTGCTGCCATAGATGAAGTTGCTCTTACGGCCACGCACGCCTGAAAGGGAAGACAGGCCGATTATCCGTTCCAGGTGGGGATTTCCGGCATCCATCGCTACGAGGTTGAGGATGGAGACGGCCCCGGCATAGTGTGTGTTCATCATTCTGAGTGTCCCGGGCCAGTCCACAAGGGCCTGATCATTGGTCACCTGGAAGCCGGCAGCATAGAGCACTATATGCGGTTTGGCCGGCAGGGCCGCATAGAAGGCGCCATGGTCGCCGAATGCCGTAGCGTCGAAATAACGGGTCACGACCCTCTCTGCGGGAAGCGCCCGGGCGACAACAAAGGCATCGATCTCCGTAAGGCTGCGGGAAGCCGCGATCACCTGGAAACCCTGTTGAAGGTATAGCTGCATAGCCTCTTTGGCGACGTCGGAATTAGCGCCGAGAATAAGAACGGTCTTCATGGTTTGGTATACTGTTGAATGCCATCGGCGCCGGCAATGACAGCCCGATGGGCCATGTTGTAGAATAGCGAGTGCTCGAGGATACCGGCGATGGCGATCACGCGCTCGTTCAGCATGGCCGGTTCGGGGAAGGGCTCGAACCAACTGTCTATTAGAAAATTACCCCGTTCAGTGATGACCGCGCCATCTTTTTTGTCGCTTAGCCGCAGCTCGGACCGGGAAGGGTTAAAAAACCTCTTTAGCCGGTCCTGCACGTAGGCGAGCGCTTCCGGGATCACTTCGACGACAAGTGGGAAGACACCATTCAGGCGTTCTACCCTTTTGGAGCTGTCGCCTACCAGAACAAACTGGTCGGCCATGGCGGCAAGGACCTTCTCCGCAGCGTGGACTCCTCCCCCACTCTTGAGTGCGTTCAGCCGACGGTCGAACTGGTCGCAACCGTCGAAATACCAGTCGACACGGGATATCCAGCCGGATTCCACTACGACAAACCCCTCCTGCAGGAGCCGCTGACGCGTGGCGAAAGAAGATGTCACTGTCTTCAGGGAATGCATTAGGTCGGGCCTTTCTTTAAGCGAAGCGATCAGGTGGGCCATGGTCGAGCCGGCGCCGAGGCCGATGGTGTCGCCGGGCCGTATTAGCTGTGCGGCCTCGTGGGCTGCCTGTTGTTTCAGATCGGGCATATCTCGGACGTTAATTAAGGATTGGTAGTGAGCAGGTCTTTAGGAATACGCGGGAGTGGCCGGATGCGGATCGCTTTATAGTACACCTCCGCACCTTCCGATTGTAGCTGCAGTCTGCCGCCGGTAAGCGGATGCACCTGGCCGTTATCGACCTGGCCCAGGTGGAAGAGGACCATCATCATTTTACCGTTCACCACTTGTACGCTGGTATCGCCATGGCAGTAGAGGTCGAGGGTATTCCACTGGCCAACGGCCTTTTCCGCATCCGATGCCTTGATGCAATGGCGGCCAATGGGTTTGTCGGCGCGAAAGGTATAGAGGATCCCGGCAGGAGCATAGACATATTCGCTGTCGGACTTCTTTACGGCTGGGATATCCGCCGTTCCGCCGGCACAGCCCCAGAAGTCGCCGCAATCGCCTTGCTGGACCTGAAATTCTTCGGAGCGCATCCAGGCGCCCCAGTCGGCCCCGTAAGGACCAACGGAATGATAGAGCAATCCACTGTCCTTCTTCTTGCCTTTCTTCTGGCCCCAGGTAAGGCTCCCCCATTTGAACAACACCTGTAGGTGATAGTCGGAGTATTCTTTTTTACTGATGAGCCCGCCGACGTCTTCGCCCGAGATGCGGATGACCTTTTCGCTTCCGTCGGGCACGACGGAGAATACATGATGAGGGTCGTTGTTCAGGCCGATAGGCTGGTCGCTGAGCCGACGGCCCGTGCTGTCGGCGGGTGGAGCAAGATAGCTGTCCCAGCCAGTGAGGTCCTTTCCGTTGAACAGGGATACCCAGCCCTCAGGAGCTTTCCGCTCCTTGAACGCGGCCGTGACAAGCAGGAAAAGGCCGGCAAGAAAGAGGCAATAACGATTCATAGGTTGAAAATAACGTATCTTCGGCGCTTTACAAATTTTTAGCATGAGACATCGTATCATCGTTGCCCTGTTCTTTTCCATCGGGTTGGCGCCCGCAATCGGTCAGCCTATCGCCCGGCCCAAGCTGGTTGTCGGCATCGTAGTCGACCAGATGCGCTGGGACTATCTCTACCGTTATTATGACCGTTACGGCAGCGGCGGTTTCAAGCGGCTGCTGAATGAAGGTTTTACCTGTGAGGATACTTATATCAACCACCTGCCCAGCTATACGGCAGTAGGGCACACCACGATTTTTTCGGGCTCGGTGCCTTCTATCGATGGCATTGCGGGAAACGACTGGATCGATCAGGCAACGGGAAAGGATATCTACTGCGTCGAAGACAGTACGGCGCAGCCGGTAGGCGGCACGGCGCCCGCGGGCAATATGTCGCCGCGTAACCTGCTGGCTACGACCATCACCGACGAGCTGATGCTGGCCACTAATTTCAGGAGCCGCGTAGTTGGCGTTTCCCTGAAGGATCGGGCATCCATCCTCCCGGCGGGCCATACGCCCACGGGCGCCTTCTGGTTCGACGACGTCAAAGGCGTGTTCAGCACGAGTACCTGGTATATGCCGCAGCTGCCGGAATGGGTGGAGAAATTCAATGCGCTGGATGAGCCGGAAAAGCTGGCTGCAGGCGGCTGGAATCCCTTGTATCCTATAAACACCTATGTCCAGAGTACGGCCGATTCTACGTCCTGGGAAGGGCTGTTCAAAGGGGAAAAGGCCCCGGTCTTCCCACATGATATCCTCAAGGCTTATAAGGAAGACCACGACAATATCCGGAGCTCGCCATTCGGCAATACGCTGACACTTGATTTCGCCAGGGCGGCCGTAGAAGGATATGCGCTCGGCCAGCGCGATATCACGGATTTCCTGACGATCAACTGCGCCTCCACTGATTATGTAGGCCATAAATACGGGCCCAACTCCATAGAGATAGAAGATGTATACCTGCGCCTGGACAAGGACCTGGCTGCCTTTTTTACCTTCCTGGACGGAAAGGTCGGCAAGGGTAACTACACCATCTTCCTGACGGCCGACCATGGGGCCAGCCATGCCGTGAATTTTATGAAAGCCCACCAGATACCGGCCGGCCTTTCGGGCATGCGGAAGATCATGCAGGGACTGAACGACACACTGGCGACGATCACGGGGGTCAAAGACCTCGTCATCTCCGGCACCAACTACTATGTGAACTTCAACTTCGCCCATATCCGGCAGGCAGGCCTGTCGATGGATTCCGTGCGCAAGGCCTCCATGACCTATCTTTCGCACCAGGCCGGCATTCAATATGTCATCGATATGGCCAACATCGCCGCGGCCAACCTACCGGGCACGATACAGGAGATGGTCGTTAACGGATACAATCGCAAGCGGAGCGGGTCCATTTTACTGCTGCCTGATCCGGGCTGGTTCGACGGCGGCGACAAGGGAACGACCCATGGAACATGGAACCCGCAGGATACGCATATCCCGCTGGTGTTTATGGGTTGGGGAGTCAAGCACGGCTCTTTATACCGGACAGTGCATATGATTGATATCGCCCCGACGGTGGCGGCGCTCCTGCATGTGCAGATGCCGGACGGGAATATAGGCCAGGTCATTCCGGAACTCATCCGATAAGGACAGGGGGTGGTCCTACAGGATCATCGGCCAGGGCGCCTCGTTTACGCAGGCGCCGTGGTCTTGGCAGCGGGTGCAGGCGTTGCCGAACCGTCGCCATTAAGATGGGTCGACCGCGCATCGTCGAATGCCGCCGGCGTGGTGCCCGTGGTCCCATCGTGCTGAAGGTGGAACCATTCCTTCGCATAGGGTTTGAGAATGGCGTTTGCTGCTGTCGGTCCCCATGTTCCGGATTCGTAAAACTGCAATTGCTTTTTGGGATACTTCTTCCAGGCATCGAGAATGGGCGTCACCACTTTCCAGGCCCATTCGATCTGGTCGGCACGCATGAATTGGGTAGCTTCCCCTTCGAGGACATCGAGGAGGAGGGCTTCGTAGGCTTCAGGCAGGGACTGCGCATAGTCGTTCTTGTAGGTAAAGTCCATTTCCACCGGCACGAGCTTCATATGCAGGCCCGGTTCCTTCCCTTCGAAGACCAAACCTATCTCCAGCTCGGGCTGGATGCTGATGATCAGACGGTTGGGCTCGATGTCGTCCTTGAATATCTTATGGGGCGAGTCTTTGAACTGGATCATGATGACGGAAGACTGGCGTGGCATATTTTTTCCGGTGCGCATGAAGAAGGGGACCCCTTTCCAGCGGTCGCTGTCGATGAGCAATTTGGCTGCCACGAAAGTCTCAGTGGTAGAATTTTTGGCAACCTGGTCTTCTTCGCGATAGGCGGGGCGGGCCTGCCCGCCGACGGAACCGGCGGTATACTGCGCGCGAACGACGCTCTTAAAGACCTGGTCGGTAGTGAAAGGGCGAATGTGCTTGAGCACTTTTACCTTGGCGTCGCGAATGGCTTCGGCCTCATAAGCCTTGGGGCAGTCCATAGCGATGATACAAAGAAGCTGGAACAGGTGGTTCTGGATCATGTCGCGCAGGGCGCCGCTGCTATCGTAATAGCCGCCTCTTTTGCCCACGCTGACCTCTTCGGCGACGCTTATCTCTATGTGATCGATGAACTTGTTATTCCACAACGGTTCGAATACATGGTTGGCAAACCGGAAAGCCATGATGTTCTGGACCATTTCCTTGCCCAGGTAGTGGTCGATGTGATAGATCTGCTTTTCCTTAAAGCGTTTGCTTAAATAGCGGTTTAGCTTGCGTGCGGAATCCAGATCGGTGCCGAAGGGTTTTTCCACGACAATGCGGTCGAGCGTATCACGGTTGCAGAGCTTATGGCTGCATAGAGAGTCTGCTATCGGCTCAATGAACCGGGGAGCTACGGCAAAGTAGAACATGCGGACACCGCGTACTTTTTCCTTGTCCTCGAATTTTTTTATCTGGTCCTTGAGCTCGCCAAAGGTATCCGTTTTCATGAAGTCGCCCTGGATGTAGGAGATGCGGGCCGAGAAGGCCGCCCATTTGGCTCTGTCGGCTTTGCCGGTGCGGCTGAATTCGTCGATGCCTTCCAACAGGTAATCGCGATAGGCAGCCGCTTCCACTGCGAGGAAGTCGACGCAGAAGATGGCGAAGTCGGCGGGCAGGTGGTTGTCGACGTAAAGGTTATAGAGTGCGGGGATGAGCTTACGTTTCGTCAGGTCGCCTTTTGCCCCGAAGATGGTGATGGCTGCGGGAGCTACTTTCTTTTGTTTCATAATAACAAATATAACCAAAAAGCCGCCCGAATGGGCGGCTTTTAATTAAGGTTTAATTACGTTATTGCTTGGGTCCGAGTCGGGGAGGCGCTGGTCCGGGTCGATAGTCACCTGGGTGATCTTGCCGGTACTGGGATAGTGGAATTTCCAGGTGGAGCCTTTCATCCAGATCTCTACGGGCAGGTTCACGCGGTTGGTAGTGCCATTGTCTTCTTTCACTTCTACGGTCACGGGCATGGGCAGCTTTTCCTTGTTCTCGATGGTGATGGTAGCGCCCTTGCCAGGGTCGCCCTGCACGTATTCGACGCCGGTGACGGCCTGGTCGATCTTCCAGTTGTTGAAGAACCAGCCGCGCCAGAACCAGTCCAGCGTCTCGCCGGAGGCGTTTTCGATAGCATGGAAGAAATCATAAGGAGTAGGATGCTTGAATGCCCATTGGTGGACATAATACCGGAAGGCGTAGTCGAAGCGGTCTTTCCCCAGCACCTCTTCGCGCAGGAGCTCTAGTCCCGTGCCGGGCTTATTGTAGGAGAGGACGCCCCACTCGCGGGCGGGCATGGCGTCAGGAATGGTCATAATGGGATTGACAGCGGAATAAAAGCCGGCAGCCATGCGGGTGCGGCCTCTGAAAGGGCGTAGGTATTCACCCTTGTTGAAGGCGGAGTCGGCCACGGTATTGATATACGTGTTGAAGCCTTCGTCCATCCAGGGATATTTGCGTTCGTTGCTGCCGACGATCATCGGGAACCAGTTATGTCCGAACTCATGACGGGTGACGCTCCACAGGCCGCCTTTGCGGCTGTGATAGCCGCAGAAGACAATACCGGGATATTCCATGCCGCCTACGATACCGGCCACATTGGTGGCGGAGGGATAAGTGAATTCGTAGAGGTATTTGGAATAGTATTCGATACAGCCCTTTACATATTCGGTGGAGCGGCCATAGGCGGAGTCGCCGGCGCTTTCCACGGGATAGACGGATTCTGCGAGCGCCTTCTTGCCGCTGGGCAGGTCGATGCGGGCGGCGTCCCAGATAAACGCCCGGGAGGCGGCCCAGGCCACGTCGCGGGTGTTCGTGCATTTGAACCTCCAGGTGAGGCGGCCCTTGGCGGGGCGGCTGGCGGGGTCGGCGACATCGCTTTCGCTACGGATAGCCACGGTCTTTTCGCTGGTCTTCGCCTCCTGGTAACGATGAAGCTGGGCAGGCGTCAACACTTCGGCGGCATTCAGGAGCTCGCCCGAGCCACCTACTATCATGTCACCGGGGACGTTGACGCTGTAATCGATATTGCCGTATTCAAGGTAGAATTCGCCCTGGCCGAGGTATGGCAGGGTGTTCCAGCCCACCACATTATCAAACACGCACATGCGGGGATACCATTGGGCGATCTCATAGATCCAGCCGTTTTTGGTTTCCAGCCGGCCCATGCGGTCGGTGCCATATTGGGGTATCTTGAACGAATAGGCGATCCGCAGCTTGAGAGTGCCGCCTGTCTTGAGGCTGAAGGGCAGCTTGACCTGCATCCGGGTATCGGAGACGAGCCAATCCGCGGCGGAGGCCTTGCCGGTGGTAAGATTGACGACATCAACCGATTTGAGCTCGTAGCCGCCGTCGAAGGCATCGCGGTTGCCCCAGCGACCGCCCGAGAGATCGGTGATGGCTACGCCCCGGGACTGAAGGCTGTAGATATTCTGGTCCATCTGCAGCCAGACGAAGGGCAGATCCTGCGGGCTATTGTTCTTATAGGTGATGACCACGGTGCCCGACAGCGACTTTTCTGTGGTGTCGAGGCTGGCGTCTATCTTGTAGTCGGCGCTGTTCTGCCAGTATTTAGGACCGGGAGCACCCGCTGC
Source organism: Puia dinghuensis (assembly GCA_026224995.1). GTDB lineage: Bacteria > Bacteroidota > Bacteroidia > Chitinophagales > Chitinophagaceae > Puia > Puia dinghuensis_A. Next base: position 950 of record JAMFRX010000537.1, on the reverse strand, counting down.
GGCGCGAATGTCGTCGCCATAGGCAGGATAAAAGAGGGGGGCGAAAGCTTCGTGGGGATCATAAACACTCCCCGTGGGATTGGCAGACTGGGCATGGGTAACCTGTTGAGTCAGCAGGCAGGCCGCCAGGGCCAGGAAACCGATGGAATTTCTCATGTAGATTTTTTTTGGTGACGCGTGCGAAGGTAGGGAAGCAGGGTGCAGCGGGGCGTTTATTAGGGATGTGTGGAAAAAAAGAAGGCTGTTTGGGCTTCGGGCCTAAAATATTCGCCGTTGGTGAGGGTATAATCCCCCAGGAGGGCGGCCGCATATTCGTCTACGGGCCTGTCGTAAACCTGGCGGGGCAGGCCTCGTTGGATGAGCTGGCCATCCCGCAGGATGAGGAGATCGTCGGCCCAGGGAAGGATATCGTGCGGGTCATGTGAGACGAGCATACAGGTGATACCGAATTTCGCGGCCGAGTCGCGGATCACCGCTTTTAAGGTGCGTTTATGGATCAGATCAAGGTTGGAGAAGGGTTCGTCCAGTAGCAGTAGCCGGGGCGGGTGGACGAGGAGCTTCGCCAGTGTCTTGGCGGCTCCAGAAAGGCAAATGCTCTCAAACCTAGCACATCAGGTCTCCACTCCCATGTCCTGCTGGCTGGCACCTCGGCTAGAGGGGTCGCATCGGAGGATCATATCATCAAACGAGGAGTTTTCACTTCCGCGCTACTTGATTTACTCAAGCGAGCCTCACCGGACACGATTTCATATAAAGATGCCATTGATCGACTTCCTGATCTACCTAAGTATGTGATTGCTAACGATTATCGACACATAACTCGCTGATCAAATTGGTAGCCAATTTCCTCAGTGCGAAGGCTACTACCAGGACCGCGCCTTCTTCAACAGCAAAGCTCCAACAACTACCAAGCTGCTGTTCCGTGTACTCAAGCAGAACGGCAGCTTCGT
>JAMFRX010000536.1 GCA_026224995.1 Puia dinghuensis | reverse complement strand
CGTCATAGAATCAACTGTCACACCCCTGGTGATCAGCCAGAGCTGCAATTACCGGATACAGTCCGGCCACACAACGCTGACCAACCCCATAGGGGCCACAGACGTTATTTTCGGGCTGAATTCGGCAGGTGCTACGGCAACGGCATGCCCCCTGGTCGACAGCGCCTATTATTTCAAGCTGTCGTGGAGTGGACAGGGGGATAATCCCTTCACCGGTGTCTTTCCATACTACTAAGGCTACCAAAAAAAATCTTACATTGCCATCATGCAAACCGTTACTGCCGAATGGCTCTCCTCTATCGAAGTGATGGCAGATGTGCCGTTGGACCAGCTGCAATGGTTCATCGACAACAGCCTTCATCACGACCTGCCGGGAGGCGAATATTTCTTTAAGCCCGGCGACCCTATAAAAGGGACCTATATCATCGTTGCGGGTAAGATCCGGCTTTTCATGGTCCAGCAGAATGAGATGCGCGAGATCAGCGTGCTGGTAGCCGGTGACGTCAGCGGCGCCCTGCCCTTTTCCCGTGGCATTACCGCCAATGTAAGCGCCAAGGTCATCGAAGACGCTACCATCATCACCTTACCAGTTGAAAAGTTCCGGGAGATGATCAGCCAGCACTATGAGCTCACGGCGGCCCTGGTACACGTGATGACCAACAGGGTCCGGAATTTCACCTCCCTCCAGCAGCAGAACGAAAAGATGATGGCCCTCGGCAAGCTCTCGGCCGGCCTGGCCCATGAGCTCAACAACCCCGCGGCGGCTATCGTCAGGGGCTCAGAATCCCTGGTGAAGCATTTGAAGCTGGAGCCCGAGCTCTTCAAGGATGTCATCAATGTTCGCATGGAAGCCAAAGACGTCGATTTCATCCAGGAAAAACTGTTCGAGGTCCTGGGCAGGAAGGAGAAACCTCATCTTACCCTGGTACAGCGGACGGAAATGGAAGACGAGCTACGGGACTGGCTGGGGGACCGCAAGGTCGAGAACAGCGACGAGATCGCCGAGAACTTCCTGGAATATGCCTTTACCTGCGACGATATGGACCAGTTTCACCAGCATATTCCCGATCAGTTCATATCGCCCATACTCAACTGGATCAATACCAATCTCGTCACCGAAAGGATGGTAGAAGATATCCAGGAAGCCTCGCAGCGCATCTTCCGGCTCATCCAGTCGGTGAAGAACTTCACCCACATGGACCAGGGAAAGGGCAAAGAGCTTACCGACATCCATACCGGCATCTCCAACACGCTCACGATGATGCAGTACAAGCTTAAGAAAAGCCATATCGAGGTCAAAGAGGAATACGATCCCAGGCTGCCGAAGATCATGGCCCTGGTGGGCGAACTCAACCAGGTCTGGACCAACCTCATCGACAATGCCATCGATGCCATGGAAGGAAACGGCAAGGGTCAGCTGATCCTCCGCACCGAAAAAGATATGAACTACGCCAAGGTCTCCATCATCGACGACGGCGCCGGCATCCCGGAGAACATCCTGTCCAGCATCTTCGATCCCTTCTTTACCACCAAGGGCATAGGGAAAGGCACGGGCCTCGGACTGGATATGGTCATGCGCATCATCCAGGGGCAGCACCATGGAACCGTAAAAGTCAACTCCGTTCCCGGCAGGACGGAATTCATCGTCTGCCTGCCGATAGCAGGATGACCGCCCGATGGCATACAACAAATGCGATAAACCGTACAACTACCCCAGCCCCGTGAAAAAGAGTATACCGGTTAATTAACTTAAATTGCAGCTCTGACCTTACATATGGCACTACCTATCATTTTCACCATAGACGACGATCCGCAGGTCCTGAGGGCTATCGCCCGCGATCTGCGATCGCACTTCCGCGAGGGCTACCGCATCCTGAGCACGACCTCCGTAAAAGAAGCCCTGGAAAGCCTGCTGGACCTCAAGAACAAAGGCGAGACCGTCGCCATCTTCGTCTCCGACCAGCGCATGCCGGAGATGGAAGGCGTTGATTTCCTGCAGAAGGCCCGCGAATTCTTCCCCGAGGCGCGCCGCGTGCTGCTTACCGCCTATTCGGATACGGATGCGGCGATCAAAGCCATCAACAGCGTGCAGCTCGACTACTACCTGATGAAACCCTGGGATCCGCCGGAGGAAAAATTATACCCCGTCATCACGGAGCTCCTGGATGACTGGCAAGACTCCTACCGCCCGGCCTTCAAAGGTATCAAGGTCATCGGCTATCAGTTCTCGCCAAAGTCGCACGAGATCAAGGAATTCCTGTCCGGCAACCTGATCCCCTATCAATGGATGGATATAGAGCTCAGCCAGGAAGCGAAGGAGCTGCTGAAGCTGAACAATATCGCCCTCAAGGAACTCCCGACGGTCGTGCTGGAAGACGGCAGCTGTCTGTGTTCGCCGGGTATCCCGCTGGTAGCGGAGAAGATCGGCCTCAACCCCACGATCCGCAATACCGTGTATGACGTCGTGATAATTGGCGCCGGCCCGGCCGGACTGGCCGCCTCGGTGTATGGCGCTTCGGAAGGGCTGAAGACCTTGCTGGTAGAGCGGCGGAGCCCTGGTGGACAAGCGGGCACGAGCTCCCGGATCGAAAACTACCTGGGCTTCCCCAACGGGCTCAGCGGCTCGGAGCTGACACGCAGGGCCATCACCCAGGCCACGCGCCTGGGGGCCGAAATCCTGCTACCCCGCTCGGTGAGCGAGATCTGTCAAAAGGACGGCTACAAGAAGGTGATGCTCGACAACGGCGAAGAGATCAATACCCATGCCATTGTCATCACCACCGGAGTCGACTACCGGAAGCTGGAGACCCAGGGTATCTCCGATTTTACCGGCGCCGGCATCTACTATGGCGCGGCGATGACGGAAGCCGCCGCCTTTCGCGACTGCGATGTCTTCGTGGTCGGAGGTGGCAACTCCGCCGGCCAGGCAGCCATGCACCTCTCCAAATTCGCCGCCACCGTCAACATCGTGATCCGCAAAGAAGACCTCAGCAGCACGATGTCGGCCTACCTGATCGACCAGATCGCCAAACGCGAAAATATCCATATCCTCGCCTGCAGCGAGATCAAGCAGGCGACCGGCAACGGCCGCCTGGAAGAGCTGTGCATCGGCAACCTCATATCCGGGGAGAACGCCCTCAAAAAGGCGAATGCCCTCTTTATCTTCATCGGGGCCAAACCCTTCACGGACTGGATAGGGCTCGACATCATCAAGGACGACAAAGGCTTCCTCGAAACAGGCCGGGACTTAAAGGCCCACGATAATTTCAAGAAGATCTGGAAACACGACCGCGATCCCTACCTGCTGGAGACCAGCTGCCCGGGCATCTTCGCCGCCGGCGACGTCCGGGCCGGCGCCATGAACCGCGTCGCCTCCGCCGTGGGGGAAGGATCGATGTCCATCAGCTTCGTTCATAAATATTTGGCAGAAGTATAAAATCGAAATTTATGGCCGACGAAATATGCTCTCACATGCAAGAGCTCAAAGAGCTCAAGCAGGCAAAAAAAGAGGAGTGCGAAGAGTGTGTAAAAATAGGCGCCACCTGGGTACACCTCCGCACCTGTCAGACCTGCGGCGCCACCCTGTGCTGCGACCAGTCACGCTACAAGCACATGACCAAACATTTTCACCGCACCGGCCACCCGGTGATCATCTCCTCGGAGCCGGGAGAGAAGTGGATGTGGTGCTATCCCGACAATTTGTTTGCAGAATATTCCTGAACAAAAGCTATCTTCGCGCAATTGTTTGGAAATGAAGATTCTCATTGAACAAGCGCATATTGTCGACCGCAACTCCCCACATCACGGACAGACCAGGGACATCCTGGTCGAAGGCAATCGCATCGTTGCCATAGGATCTGGCCTCGCCGCAAATGCGGACAAGACCATCCGGCATCCCGGCATCCACGTTTCTCCGGGCTGGGTGGATATCTTCGCGCATTTCTGCGACCCAGGCTACGAATACAAGGAGACCCTGGAGAGCGGGGCCGCCGCCGCCGCCGCCGGTGGATTCACCGATGTCTTTGTCCTTCCCAACACCAAGCCGGTAGTGGATACTAAATCGCAGGTGGAATACATCCGCCGTGCCGCTTCCTCGCTGCCCGTGAATATCTGGCCTCTGGGCGCCGTGACACGCGGACTGGAAGGGAAAGACCTGGCGGAGATGTACGATATGCGCAATAGCGGCGCCATCGCCTTTAGCGATGGCATTACCCCCGTCCAATCGGCCGGACTGCTGCTCAAAGGGCTGCAATATGTAAAAGCCTTCGACGGGGTCATCATCCAGATCCCTGACGACAAGTCTGTAGGCGCCGGCGGCCTCATGAACGAAGGTGTCGTCTCCACAAGGCTGGGCCTTCCAGGGAAACCCATGATGGCCGAAGAGCTCCTGGTCCTGCGCGACATCGAGCTGCTGCGCTATACCGGATCGAAGCTGCATTTCACGGGCATAAGCTCGCCGCTGTCGCTGGAGATCATCCGCCGGGCGAAGGCCGACGGTCTCAACGTGAGCTGCTCCGTGACGCCCCACCACCTCTTCTTCACCGATGCCGACCTCGTCGACTACGATACCAACCTCAAAGTCTATCCGCCCCTCCGGGACGGCGACTCCGCCCGAACGCTGCTGAAAGCGGTGGCCGAAGGGCTGGTCGACGCCATTGCCTCACATCACTTTCCACATGAATTCGACAGCAAAACAGTGGAATTCGAATATGCCCGGCCGGGCATGAGCAGCCTGGAAACAGTGTACGCCGTCCTGCGGACCCGCCTGCCGGAGCTCACGGCCCAACAGACCGTGGACCTCCTCAGCACCCGCCCCCGGCAGATCTTCGGACTGGAACAGCCTTCTATCGCCGAAGGACAGACCGCGACCCTCACCTTCTTCGACCCCGCCGGAAAGACCCTGCTGGAAGCCGCTACCACCCGCAGCCGGTCGAAGAACAATCCCTTTATCGGACGGCCGCTTCAAGGGTCGGTCATCGGTACCCTCACAGCGCAAGGACTTCACCTAAACAAACCCGGAGCATAGCCGATGGGTAATAAACGAACCATCCCTGTCGTACTGCTCTATGGAGGCATAGCCGCATTGGCGATGATCCTGTTCACCATCGGCACCTACAGGGGCGGAGTGCAGACCTTTATCAGCAATATCGTATACTTGATGTATCTTATCCCCGTAGGCTTCGGCATCGCTGCAGCGCTGGTAGAGAAGAGCCGCCGCCAGGGCTTTATCGACTTCCGGGCCGCGCTGAAGGCCTGTTTCGGGGTCATGGTCCTGTCCCTCGCCATCCAGGCGATCTTTACCTGGATATTGGTGCATGTGATCGACCCGGGGTTCGACGCGGCGCTGCGCCCCGCCGTGCTGGCGCAAACGGAGGCCGCCTACAGACGCTTCGGAATGCCGGAAGACGAGATCGGCAAGAACATCGCCGCGCTCAAAGACACGGACCCCTTTGCTCCCAGCGGCACGGCCATAGGTTTGGCACGAAATTATATTGTTGGGTTCCTGATCGCGGTCCTGGTATCGGCCGTCGTCCGGCATAAAAAGCCGGCGACCGCGGAGCCGGCAGCCTAAAAATGAATAATGGAAGTATCAATCGTCATACCGGTCTACAATGAGGACGAGTCGCTGCCCGAGCTCTGCAGCTGGATTGAACGCGTCGTACACGAGCACCACTTATCCTACGAGGTGATCCTGGTGGACGACGGCAGCACCGATCGCAGCTGGGAGGTCATCACCGATCTGCGTCATAAAAATCCCAATATCAAAGGGATAAAATTCCAGCGCAACTATGGCAAGTCCGCCGCCCTTAACGAAGGGTTCAAGGCCGCCCATGGCGACGTGGTCATCACAATGGACGCCGACATGCAGGACAGCCCGGACGAGATCCCCGAGCTGCGCCGGATGATCCTGGAAGACCGCTTCGATATGGTCAGTGGCTGGAAGCAGGTCCGCCACGACCCCATCTCCAAGACACTGCCCAGCAAATTCTTCAACTGGACGACATCCAAGGTCAGCAATATACCCCTGCACGATTTCAACTGCGGGCTCAAGGCCTACCGCAACAAGGTCGTCAAGAGCATCGAAGTCTATGGTGAGATGCACCGCTATATCCCCGTGATCGCAAAATGGTCGGGATTCAAAAAGATCGGCGAAAAGGTCGTTCAGCATCGTGCCCGCAAATATGGCTATACCAAATTCGGCGGCCTGGGTCGCGGACTCAAAGGATTTCTGGACCTCGCCTCCATCACCTTTGTCGGGAAATATGGCAAACGGCCCATGCACTTCTTCGGCCCGCTGGGCGTACTCTTCGGTCTCATCGGAGCGGGCGAGACCGTCTCGCTGGTGGTCCAGAAGCTGGAGAATATGTCGTCCTTCACCCTGACGAACAAGCCATCTTTCTATATCGCGCTCACCAGCGTAATGCTGGGGACACAGCTTTTCCTCACCGGCTTCGTCGCCGAGCTCATCTCGAGGAACTCGTCCAGCCGCAACAGCTATCTGATCGAACAAAAACTGGGCTTGGAAAATCCATGAAGGGCTCCGTCGTCATCATAGGACCGGGCTATCCCCTGCGCGGCGGCCTGGCTACCTTCGACCAACGGCTGGCACGGGAGTTCATCCGCGAAGGCTATGACTGCCCCATCTATTCGTTCTCTCTGCAGTACCCCTCCTTTCTCTTTCCCGGCACTACCCAATATAGTACCGACCCACCCCCGGAAGGGCTGACCATCCTTTCCCGCATCAACTCCATCAACCCGTTTAACTGGTGGCGGGTAGGCAGGGAGCTGCGAAAGCTGAAGCCCGACCTCATCGTCGTCCGCTTCTGGCTGCCCCTGATGGGGCCGGCCCTCGGCACCATCCTCAGAAGCGTCAGGAAGAACGGGCACACCCGCATCGTCGCCATCACCGACAACGTCATCCCCCACGAGAAGAGACCCGGCGATACCCCATTCACCCGATATTTCCTCAAGGCCTGCGACGGGTTCATCACGATGAGCGAAAAGGTGATGACAGACCTGCGCACCTTCCAGCCCACGAAGCCAGCCCGCCAGGTGGCCCATCCGCTATACGATAACTTTGGCGAGCCCATTCCAAAAGCAGCCGCCCGCGAACGGCTGCGGGCCAAAGGGCTTGACATCGACGATAAAGATCGCATCCTCCTTTTCTTCGGCTTCATCCGCAACTACAAGGGTTTGGACATCGCGCTGGAGGCCATGGCCGACCCACGCATCAAAGACCTGGGTATCCGGCTCCTGGTAGCGGGTGAGTTCTACGAGGAGGCCGGGCCCTACCACGAGCAGATCGCCCGGCTGGGCATCGCCGACCGGCTGCTGCTGCGCACCGACTTCATCCCCGACAGCGAAGTACGGGACTACCTCTGTGCCGCCGACGCGGTGATCCAGCCCTACCGCAATGCGACCCAAAGCGGTGTGACGCCCCTGGCCTATCATTTCGAGAAGCCGATGATCGTGTCGAATGTCGGCGGACTTCCGGCGCTGGTGCCGCACGAAAAGGTCGGACTGGTAGCGGAACCCGAACCAACAGCGATGGCGGACGCCATCCTGCGCTTCTTCGCCCTCGGCGACTCCTATTTTCTCCCCGCCCTCCGGACGGAAAAGGAAAAGTATTCCTGGGCCCGCCTGGTGGAATCTATCTTTGCCGTCAGCGGCGCACTTAACAACGACATATGATCGATCTGCAACAGATAGACAGCTCCTGGACCCTCTTCCTCGATCGCGACGGGGTCATCAACCACGAAAAGGAGGACAGCTATATCTTTCACTATGGTGAGTTCACCTTTTATCCCGGAGCCCGCGAGGCCCTGCGCCGCTTCGCCCGGGTATTCGGTCCCATCGTGATCGTCACCAACCAGCGCGGCGTAGGCAAAGGGCTCATGACCGCAGCCGCCTTACAGGATATCCACGACAAGATGGTGGCCGAGATCGCTCTCGACGGCGGCCGCATCGACCGCATCTACTATGCCGACTCCCTGGACAACGACCACCCGCTGCGCAAGCCCAACCCGGGAATGGCCCTCGCCGCACAGCAGGACCTGCCCGGGATCGACTTTTCCCGGTCGGTGATGGTAGGCAATAACATCAGCGATATGGAATTCGGCAGAAATGCCGGCATGTACACCGTCTTCCTGAAGACCACCAGCCCCGATCAGCCCCTGCCCCACTTCGCTATCGACGTGGCTTTCAACTCACTGGACGAATTTGCAAAACATTTGCGTCCGGCATGAAATTTTAGCGGTGATTTACCGTTTGCCCTTCACGGAACCGTGTTTTCATTTGTAACTTTGTTAAGATATGAATCTCACCGGATACAAGCTTACCTATAGCGGCCTGCTCGGTTTTCTCCTGGCGCTGTGCTGCCTGTCGGGGATCACCCTTTCCGCCAGCGCCCAAAAACTGAGCCCTTCCCTGCGGCGCGAGTTTCAAAAACGCGAGGACACGCTGAAGGTCTATGCCTTCGATATCGTGAATGCCGAAACGGCTACCCAGCGGTTCGTAGCCGACAGCCAGTTCATCCGCTCGCTGGTGCGGGCGCTCCGGCAGCCGCATTCCTTTTATTTCCCTTTCGATTCCCTGCAGACGATCTCCCGGCTATATGCACCCGATAGCTCCTTCCGTATCTTCACCTGGCAGTACAAAAAAGACGACCTCCTCTACCTGCAGGAAGGCGCCATCCAAATGAACCAGCCCGATGGGTCGCTGAAGCTCTTTCCGCTCTTCGATGTGTCGATGTTCACCGCCAATGCACTGGACTCGGTGCGGACGAGACGCAACTGGATCGGCGCGATCTACTACCGCATCGTGCTGAAGACCTGGCAGGGCCGTAAATATTATACCCTCCTCGGCTTCGACGACTATAGCGAGACCAGCAACAAGAAGTGGATGGAGGTCCTGACCTTCAACCCCGAAGGCGAACCGCAGTTCGGCGGTCCCTACTTCTCTTTCCAGCAGGACTCCGTGCGCAAGCCCACTCAATACCGGTTCAATATCGAATACAAAAAAGAGGCGGGAACACGTTTCAATTACGATCCGGACATGGATCTCATCGTCTACGACCACCTGATGCCGGAAGGCGACGAGCCTCAGAAGAAGGATACCTATGTTCCGGATGGGGATTTCGAGGCCTTTCAATGGAAGGAGGGACGCTGGGTCCACGTGGAGAAGAGCCTGTTCGCCTTTAAGCTAAAGGACGGGCAGTTCCCCATGGAAGCCAAAATGCTCGACGAGCAGGGGCATATCAACGAACAACAGCTGCAGGAACAATCGGATAAGAACGTGAAGAAGAAGCCTCAATGACGTCCTTCAGAACCCTGAATAACGTCTTTCAGAGCTT
>JAMFRX010000535.1 GCA_026224995.1 Puia dinghuensis | reverse complement strand
GAACTCCTGGTCATAGGTAAGTACAAAGTTATCCAGCAGCTGACCGCTCTGGTTATACATCTTGGTTAAAGAATTAGTAGGATTGCTGACCGCCCCGAAGTTATATGGGTACTGGTAGTAGTCCATAGTCTCCAGGTAATAGGTATAGCCCAGGGTGCTCCGGAAGCTCAGATGGAACGGCAGCTTGATCTCCCCATAGACATTCCCCTGAAAATTGTTCTGGATATCCAGCGCATCGGCGGAATAAGCCGCCCCTACCGGGTTCGGCGCGCCAAACAGGATGCCATAGCCGGGCGGCACCGTTCCCCATGATCCGTCAGCATTTTTTATGGGGATCACCGGCGCAGTACGGAAAGGCGCATTGTGCAGCTGCGCCTCATCCCCTACCAGCGGCTGCGTCTTCCGCTGCGAAAAAGAGATCTCTTCCCCGATCTTTACGAAATCCCCCAGCTTGAAATCGGTATTTATCCGCGCCCCGCCGATATTGCTGTAGTTGCGGATAAAGATGCCCTTCTGCGCGTTGTAATAGCCCGATGCCAGGTAATTCACGGCAGGCGCGCTCCCGGCGACGGAAAGATTGTAATTCTGCTCGTACGCATTGTGATATAGTGCATGCACCCAATCCGTATTGGCCAGCGTATCAGTCGCCGTAGCCCCCTTGAAATAGGTGGGGTTGATCACATTCTGCAGCTTGATCCAGTCATCCCGCTGCAGCAGGTTCGTCACCAGCTTCGGCTGCGTGATCCCATAACGCATATTGAAATTCACCGCCGGCTTACTGCTGGACCCTTTCTTCGTGGTGATGAGGATCACTCCCCCCGCCGCGGCCGATCCATAAATAGCCGCCGCGCTCGCATCTTTCAGGATGTCGACCGTAGCTATATCCTGGATATTGATCGCATCCCCTGGCACCCGAACTCCGTCGACGATGTACAACGGCGCCGGCTGGTGAAGCGATGATACACCCCGGATGATGATCTCCGGCGTCGGCCCCCCGGGCTGCCCGGAATTGTCGATCACCTCCACACCCGCAGCCCTACCCTGCAGCGCCGCCGTCACGCTGGTCACGGGGAGATCTTTGATGGCCGCCCCCTTCACGGAAGCTACCGAGCCGGTGACGTCCTTCCGCTTCTGCGTTCCGTATCCCACGACCACCACCTCATCGAGGCTGCTCCGGGTCGGTACCAATACCACCCGGATATCAGCGCTCCCGGTGATGGGTACCAGCTTGCTTTCGAAGCCTACGAACGAGACTTCCAGGCCAGACGCAGCAGCAGGCGCCGATAAGCTGAACTTACCAGACTGATCCGTATTCATGCCAATTGAACTTCCTTTGATCTTTACAGTTGCCCCTGCAAGCGGGGCGCCCTTTTCATCTAGGACCGTTCCCGAAACGGTCTTGCTCTGTGCCCGGGCATAATGGAGTAGGAGTAGGGAAAAAACGCAGAAAAGCAATCGTAGCTTACACATACGCAGATTTTGTTTAGGTTATAAATGTTGTTCGTGCATCGGGCTGCTCAAAAAAATAGCCCGATGCACGAACTATATCTAATGTCTGACCTTACGGTCGCGGCCATTGGCCGCTTTGTCATACAGCACGACGAAAAAACAAATTGGCGCAGCGGCCTGCAACTTATATTCGGTTAGTATAACAAATACAAGCAACCTGCGCTCATGCACGATTACTAACAATCTGTCCGACAGACCATTAATCATTCATAACAAAAATCTATATATAATGGGATTGTAGGGGTGTACAGCCCCTTTGCAATGTGTACATAAAACACGACTCGCCCTAGATTTTAAATACCTTATCTATCACCAGGTTGATCACCTCCAGCGCGACCAATATAATAATGATCCATTCCAGGAACGTGCTGTTCCGGTATTGCAGCAGGTCTTTAAATAGTTCCAGATTTTCCTTGATGATCTCCAACCCTTCCCGGATATCCTTAAAACGATCCTGCAGATCGAAGGTCCGCTTCAGCCCCTGGTCTATCCGATTGAGATTCTCGTCTTCCCAGGTCTCCGGCGGAGAATCGAAAATATACAGGTTTTCCGCAATGCGATTCTTGAGATTCAGCGTCTTGCCGATATACATCTTCAGGTTCTTCCCCGAAATGTCCAGCCGCCCTCTCCGCTCCAGTTTCAGGGTATGACTGTGGGTCTCCTCCTGCAATAAGTTGGTCTGCTCCGAGTAATAGTCCAGGGACACCGACTGGCTGACGTTCAGCATGATCAGCCGCAAGACCTCGATGTCCGGCTTCACGATCTCTATCTTATTATAGCCGAACTTGTTCTCTTTTGCATGGGTCTCTACCTCAAACTCTTCGCTCAATGGCTGTTCGAATACATTCTTACAATAAGGAACGATCCGCCGCAGGAAAGCCGTCCGCGCCCCTTCATCATAGTTCATAAAACAGACCACCCCATACTTAAAGACATATACAAAGTCTTCAGGCCCGGTCTTGTAGAACAATTCGTCCGCATCGTAATGATAGATCCCTTCTTTGTACCCGCCCCGGAAGGCCCTTACGTCGATCCCGTCGGCTACCTGGTATGATACTACGTGTAACATGGATAAACAAGGTAAGCGTTTTGCCCGAAAGTCATTTTTTAACTAAATAATTTAGTATATTGCTGCTAAAAAATTTATGGAATCGATCTCCCCCAATCTCTTCGTCAAAGACATCCGCGCGACTCTCGATCTATATCAGGTCCTCGGCTTCTCCCTCACCATGTCCGTACCCGATGACGCCACCGGCGAACCGATCTGGGCCATGGTCACCAACGGCAAGGTCACATTTATGTTCCAGACCTTCCAAAGCCTCGGCGAAGCCCTTCCCCCCGTCAGCCGCGAAACCGGCGGCTCGCTCTTGTTCTATATCAAGGTCAGCCATATCCGCAGTTTCTTCGAAAGTATCAAAGACAAGGTAACCGTCCTTCATGGCCTGCAGAAGACCTTTTATGGCGCCACCGAATTCTCCATCACCGACAACAACAACTTTGTACTGACCTTTGCAGAGGATGAGGGCGAAAACCCCTAGCTTTAGGGCATGACAGGCCGTACGCAACAGACATTGCTGCATTTCGCCGGATGTGTGATATTCCTGGCCCTGCCCTTCCTTTTCTCGCCCGAATCCTTAAGTCTCCACTCCTATCTCACCAACCCGCCCACGCAACGGGACATCATCGCCTATGTCCTCGTGCTGGGCGCTTTTTATACCAACTATTACCTTCTGATCCCCAGGTTCTATTTCCCGCGGAAATATATTCGCTTCATCCTCTTCAACCTCCTCTGCTTTTCGCTGATCGCCTTCCTCCCCGGTCTGCTACTCCACCATCCCGGCGACAGCTACCAGCAAGGCCCGCCCCCCGACGGCCGTTCCCTGCACACCTCGCCGCCGAATGCCGGCTCCCACGAAGGCGCGCCCCCGGATGAATTCCACGCCCCGCCCCCCGACGGCCGCCCCGACTCGCCCTCGACATTTACCCGCCCCCCTGAGCCCCCTGATGCCGGCTTCCCCATGCGCCCCCGCCCCGCCCCCCACTTCCGCGATCTCAGCGAACATTTCTTTCTCTTCCTCGTCGTCCTCTTCCTCGCCCTCCTGCTCAAGATCCGCGACCGCTGGATCCGTGCCGAAGACGAAAAGCTCCACGCCGAGCTGGCCTACCTCAAAGCCCAGATCAACCCCCACTTCCTCTTCAATACCCTCAACAGCATCTACGCCATGGCCCTCGCCGGATCCGACCAGACCCCCGGCGCCATCGTCCGCCTCTCATCGATGATGCGGTATGTGCTTGTCGAAGCCGGAAAAGAAAAAGTCCCCCTGGAACAGGAGATCACCTACCTCACCGACTACACCACCTTGCAGCAAACCCGCTTCCAGAGCTCCCTCCAGCTAGACCTCACCATCAACGGCCGCCCGGAAGGCAGATCCATCGTCCCGCTCCTGCTGATCCCCTTTGTGGAGAATGCCTTCAAGCACGGCGTCAACCCCGAAGAGCCTTCCGCCATCGGCATCCGCATAGATATCGCGGACCACGAACTCCAGCTGCACGTGACCAATAACAAAGTGACCGTCCACCACCCCGAATCCGGCCCGGGTGGCTTAGGCATCCAGAATACCCGCCAGCGCCTGCAGATGCTCTACCCGGGAAAACATACGCTGATCATAGAAGACCAGCCCCGATCTTTTACCGTTTTCCTAACTTTAAAGGGAATATGATTACCGCCATTGCCATTGACGACGAGGATCCGGCCCTCCGGGTGATTGAAAACTTCTGTGGCCAGACCGAAGGCATCCGGCTGGAACAAACCTTTCTCCGGCCACGCGACGCCCTCGCCTACCTCGCTCAGTCACCCATCGACCTCCTCTTCCTGGACATCCGCATGCCCTCCCAATCCGGATTGGAGCTCTATAAAGCCCTCGACCCGGGCCCGTTGGTGATCTTTACCACCGCTTATAGCCAATACGCGGTGGAAGGCTTTAACCTCAACGCCATCGACTACCTGCTGAAACCCTTCACCCTGGAACGATTCCGCCAGGCCGTGGGCAAAGCAGCCCAATACCTCTCCTTCCGCCAGAGCCCGGACCAGGCAACAGATACCCTGGTCATCAAAGCCGACTACAGCCTCATCCGCATCCGTACCGCCGACATCCTCTTCGTAGAAGCCGCCGACGACTACCTCAAGATCCACCAACAAGACAAATCACCCCTCGTCGTCCGCATGACCATGAAGAACCTCGTCGCCATGCTCCCCGCCGGTGATTTCATCCGCACCCACCGCTCCTATATCGTAGCGCTCCGCCGCATCGAAAGCGTCCG
>JAMFRX010000534.1 GCA_026224995.1 Puia dinghuensis | reverse complement strand
CCAGCGGGGTCATCAGCGTATCTTTTTCCCGCTTGGAGTTCCAGGCAAAGATCTTCATGTTGACGGGCGTGCTGAAGGTCTTGCGGATATCCTCGTCGCTGAGGCCATCGTCTTCGATGTTATGCCAGCGGTCGCTATTGCGCATGGCGGCGTCGAGGATATTCATGTGGTCTTTCCAGATGAGGCCCTTGCGGATGTCGTATTGGGAGCTCAGGGCCCGTTGCAGGATGGGCATTTGTTTGGCTACGGCCTCGTCAGCATAGAGCTGCATCCTGGGGTTGATGGTCGTATAGATCTTCAGTCCGTCGGTATATAGATTATAAGGCTTGCCGGTGGCGGGGTTCTTGTGCTCGCGGCACCATTTCTGAAGGAAGTCGTTGCGGATGACGTCGCGGAAATAGGGCGCCAGGCCATTGTTCTCGTCGACCTTTTTGTAGTTGCTCAGGTCGATGGGTTTGGTCTTGAGGCGGGCGGCGTCGCCTTCCGCGAGGAATTTGTTCTTTACCATCTGGTTGATGACGGTGTTGCGGCGTTCGATGGCCATTTTGGGGTTCTTCCTGGGGTTGTAGAGGGTGTTGCCCTTGAGCATCCCGATGAGCACCGCGGCCTCGTCAACCGAGAGCCGGTCCGGTTCTTTTTGGAAAAAGGTGCGGGAGGCGTTGCGGACGCCGTATACATTATCTCCGAAAGGGACTTCATTGAGGTAAAGGGCCAGGATCTCCTGTTTAGTGAAATTGCGTTCCAGCTTGATGGCGATGATCCATTCCTTGAGCTTTTCTATAAAGCGGCGGACGAAGTTCTTGGAGCCCTGATCCAGGAGATTCTTGGCCAGCTGCTGGGTGATGGTGCTACCACCGCCGTCTTTCCCCAGCTTTACGACGGCCCGCATGACGGAGTAGCCGTCGATGCCGGAGTGGTCATAGAAGCGTTCGTCTTCGGTGGCGACGAGGGCGTTGACCACGTTGGGCGAGATATCCTTGAATTCGACGTTGCTGCGGTTACCCTTGTCCTTGTAAAACTTTCCCATCGGCGTACCGTCTTCGGCGAATACCTCGGTGGCGAGGGTGATGGAAGGGTTCTCCAGGTCTTTGAGGGAAGGGAGGGAGCCGAATACGCCCAGGTTGATGAGGATGAGGAAAAGGATAAAGGCCCCCAGTCCATAAAAAAAGATCCGCCAGAAAATACGGATGAACTTAGACGAAGACATATGAGCGTTTTGTTGTATGATAAACTATTTAGAACTTACCCGGATAGGCAGCCGACAAGAATTTCAGGTAGGCAGGCAGATCCTTGTTATTGAGCAGTAGTTCAAGGTTGGTAGCGGATATGATGAGGAAGGTATATTTTCCTGCCGGCATCCAGGGGATGATTGCCCTTGGCGCCATGGCCTTTACGTTCTTTTGGTAGTCCGCTGCACCGTTGGCGTCGGGGAAGCTGCCGATGACGACGATCTTTACCGAGTCATTGAGCGAGGCGTTTTGCGTCGTCAGCCCCAGGCTATAATATGTTTCGGTATTATAGCGGCCAAAGGCGTTCCCGGCTTCCGAGACATATACCGGATCCACTCTATCCAGGATCATGATCACCGAATGGGGTTTATCCGGGGTGAGAGAGAATACCGAGTTAAGTGTACGCAATTTTGCGGCCAATTGAGCGGTATCCGCCTTTAATTTCTGTAAGGCGGCAGCTATCGAGTCGGACCGTTGCCTGAGCTGGGCTGATTGCAGCGAGTCGGATTTGGCTTTGATCATGGCTGTCTGCAGGGAGTCCTGCAGGCGTTTGAGGTTGGCCAACTGGCTGGCGTCCATAGTGATCTTGTTCATGCTGGCGGTATCCACTTTCAGCTTGGTAGGACCTGCGCCGGCGACGGTAGGCTTGTCTGTCGTACCGGCCAGGGCTTTTTCCCTCAACTTTGCGCGGGCGAATGAGGAAGTATCCTCTTTGACCAGCATATTGGAGTCGTTGCGTACTAATTTGGGTTTGGTGTCTACCGGCCGGGGCAGGGGGGCGGGGGTATAGGCGATGGTATCGTCATCTTTAGCCCGGGTAACCTGCAGGTGGGTCAGGTAGTCTTCGATCTGGCGGCGCCGGCTGAGGACGTCCAGCATGGTGGCGGCCTTTGCCGCCATGGGCGTTTTGGGCCATTTGGTGGTGATGCTGGTCAGGACGGCAGCAGCCTTCATATCCTGGTGGGCGTGGATGAAATACACCGATTGGATGTACAGCAGCTGTGGGGTCCAGTATTTGTCGCCATAGAGGCTGTCGGCCGTCTTTTTCATGGCCAGCGCCTCGTCGAAGCGGCCTTCGATAAAGGTGAGGTAGACCTTTTCGTATTCGTGGGTGGCGTTGACCCTGAGGTTGACGGCAGCCTGTCCGGCCGTATCGGGGTGGATTGCCCGGGCCGTGAAAGCTCCTGTGGGAAATTTTTCGCCGAGGAGCCGGAGGACTCGTTGGGCATTTTCTTCGTCGCCGAGCTTCTTATAGCAGTAATAGAGGTTGAACAGCGTTTCCTCGCGGCGGCGCGTCTCGGGGAACTGCTGCAGCAGGCTGTCGTAGGCATTGATGGCGTAGATATAATCGGGTATACCGTCCTGATAGGTCCGGCCCAGGCTGAACAGGGCGCCTTCTATGGAGTCCATGGATCTTTTGAGCTTCGCCGGGGTCAATGGAAGGTTGGCGAGCAGGGATTTGTAGTCGATGACGCCGGAGGCTCCTCCCGCTTTGGCCGCGCTGTCCGCCATGTCCAGCCTTCCGGGGGAGCGGGTGGCGAGGCTTGATTTCATGATGGAAGAGATCTGCCAGTTGTCGACGTTGGGCCGGTTACCCCATTTGGTCCTGAAGTCGGAATATCCTTTGGCTTTGAGCGCCTGGTTATCGAAATACCAATCGGCGCCTGTAGTGGAGCTAAAGAGGTCGGGGACCGCATTGTTGCTCTTCAACATGGGGTTGGAGAAGCTGCTGTCCGCTTCGTCCCTCAGGCCCTGTTGCCGTCGCAGGTAGCGGACGAGCTTTTTGATATAGGCGTCCCGCTGGACGGGGGGCAGGGCGGCGATGCGCTGCAGGCTATCCTGCCGGTTGATCACGTCGAGGCTGCGGACGATGACTGCCAGCGCCGCTTTCCGATCCGGCAGCCAGCTAAGCTCACCCTGTGGGCTTACATCGGTGCTATTGACGATAAGGCTGTCGTAAAAATTCTTGGCGGAACGGTAATCCTTTTCTTCGAACGAGAGGTTGGCCAGCTGAAGGAAGGCTGTGTTGCGCTGGTTATTGGCAGAGCCGACGGAATATTTGATGGCGAGGCGCAGGAAGGCGACGGCCCCGGGTTTGTTGTGTCTTTCCAGCTCCATTTGTGCGGCCGTGTAATAGATGATATCGCGGTAGGCTGCGTAGCGGTCGCGGTGGGCCATTTTTACTAGCGCCAGGATATTCCTGGCGATAAAATCTTCTCCGCCTTCCTTGTTCTGCCGGATGGAGTTCAGCCGGGCATAGACTTCTAAAATGGGATTATAGGTATGGACGACAGTGCGTTCGTAGAAGGTCCTGGCCAGGTAGCTGTTGCTATCCTTTTCGTAGAGCTGGGCGATCAGGTATTCCCAGCGGGCCATTTCTTCGCGGTTCTCGGCGGCGGGCAGGGCTTTTTCCAGGAAGATCGCCGCGCTGTCGTTGATGCCCTGCTTGTAGAACCATAGGGCCCTTACCTCCTGGAGGCCTGGCAGCAGGCGGGGTGGGAACTGCGGGTCGTGGAGCATGATCTCGATGAGGGCGGAGGCTTCGGCGAATTTTTCCTGGGCGACATAGGTGCGGACCTTCCAGATGAGGCCGTCGTTGCGGCTGGGGGGAAGGGAGAGCAGCTTTTGAAAGATATTGGGGTTTTCTTTGGTAGCGACCACGCTGGCGTTGTTACCCTGCACTTCGTTCTCGTTGCTGCCGATGGCCAGGTAGTAGCCGTCTTTGTCCCGGGGAGCGAAGGCCCAGTTGAGGAATTGGAGGGTGATATAGGCGGAGTCGAAATCTTTTTTAAAGTAATATGTCTTGCCGATCAGCAGGTAGAGGTTATCGATCCAGTCGTTGCGGGTGTCATGGATCAGGATGCCCGCGGTGCATTTATAGATCACGGAGTCGAGGTCTCGTTTTTGGGCGGCGGTAGCGTCCAGGCTATAGTTATAGAAGGGGAGGAGTTTGGTATAGTCGTCCCGGAATGTCGCTTTGGCCCGGGCCACGATCATTTTTATCTTTTCGTTGGCGTTGAAATAATAGTTGTAGTGGGTGATGGTGTTCTGGATGAAGCGGCGGCTCTTCTTGAACTTTTTTCCGTTGTTGGAGGTTTCGGAGGCCAGGATGCGGTTCTCGAATTTTTTTGGCTTTACCAGCGTATAGTCCACGCCTACCTGGGCCGAGACGGCCAGGCAGAGACTAGAAAAGACTACTGATAGCAAAAGCTTACTGTACGCCACGCTGCAAATAATGCTAATAACTCTTTT
>JAMFRX010000533.1 GCA_026224995.1 Puia dinghuensis | reverse complement strand
CCATTTCGCGTGATACGGGCGACAAAATGGACAGTTTGATTTTTTTTCAAGAAAGCATCGACTTTTTCTTCGATGGCATTTAGTTTGACTGCCTCAGAATCGATTGGATGGCCGTTTTCATTTTTTTCAATAATCTCTAATTCAATAAGTACGCACCACCCATAAAATGATTTATTAGGATAATTGTCGTATGCTTTATTGGCGCTCGCTAGTCCCCAACCGTCAGGAAAATCCAGTTTGAAAATGGTAAAGCTTTCTCCGGGAAAAATTGGCTCAGAAGGAATCGGGTCACCTTTTTGGCCAAATAATTTTTTTAAAAGGCTCATATCTCGATGCTGTTTAAGGGGTGTTTGATAATTTCGAAATCAGATGGATTTTATTTGGAATTCGGTTAATCGGAAGTTTTCAAATAGCCGAAACCAGCCAGGCGAAACAAAAAAACACTGCTGCAATAAAGACTTTCCCATTTCAACCAAGTTATTAGTTTTTGCCGGGCTGCCAGATTCCCTAGCAGAAAAGGCAATCCCGTATAGAATGAAAAGGCGGCAACCAGCATGCATTCATATTTTTTATGCCAAACGTTTTTTATTGGGATCTTGCCTGGTCATAAAAACACTATAAACCACAACCGATTCGTCGGAAATTTCGAATACGACTACGTACGGAAACCTATTTATTTTGCCTTGCCGGACAGGCTTTTCGTAGAAACTGTAGGAGTTGGGATTGCGAAGCAGGTTATTGTAGAAAGTTTCCAATTCATCGAGGAATTCACCTCCCAGGCCCTCTCTTTGCAATTCGTACCAGTCAAAGGCCTCAAGAATCTCCATTGTTGCCAAAGGCCTAATCTCCAACTTATAAGCCATTCCATTTATCTTTATTAAGCGCCATAGTCTTCACTTCTTCCCAGCTGAAAGACTTGCCTTCTCCCTGGAGATACCTTTCCCTCTCCTGCTGAATGAGCCTTTTCCGTTGGTCTATCTCTTCGGTCTCTTTGTGCAACCCGACAAAATTTTTGGCGACATTTAATAGCGATTCTTTCTGGCCGATTGAAAGTTTCGGCCAGTATTGCATGAATTCACCATCTAACCCTGAAGCTGCTGCCATAAAAGCGTTTTTACAAATTTACCTCTAAATTATCGCCAATCCAAACGAGGATGGATCCGGATGTAGCGGTTAAAATTCATGGCTTCAGCTTCTACAGGCGTATCAAATATTTGATATCCAAACTATTGGAGAGTTGGTTGATTTCCCTCCCTCACTTCAGCACGTAGTTTAAAGAGATGCCCGCATAATAATTCCTCCCAGGTGCAGCATTGTAATACCTGCTGGCGGCGGCGTTGAAGTCATCGCCCAGGCTGTATTTCTGATTGAAGGCGTTATCGATGCCTGTATACACATCCAGCTTGAACTTATGTCCCGGCATGATCTTGCGGTAACCGATCCGGCCACCCAGCAGGTTATAGGAACCGGCCCAGGCCGTATTGGCATCGTTGAGGGCCACACGGTCGGAATACGTATAGGTGATATTCGTGTAGAGACCGGCTTTCAGCAACAGATCCAGGCCGGTAACGACCAGCTGCGGCGGAACGCTGGGCAGACGGTGGCCGGTGAATTTCGAGGTATCCTGCGTGAAGCTGCTGTAATGGAAATCGTGCCAGGTGTCGCTCACGAAGACGCGCAGGTTGCTTACGAAGGCCCGGGGGTCGTCTACGAGCTGGTAGGCCACGTAGGACTCCAGACCATGCTGGTTCGTGCCGCCGGCGTTGATGGAATAGCTCACCCCAAAGGAGTCGATACGCTGCACGATGGCATTGCGGATATGGAAGAAGAAGGCATCCACGTCGAAGAAGAGCTTTCCGTGGAAGAAGCTGCCGCGTGTACCAAGCTCATAATCGATGCCGTTTTCTGGCTGCAGCTGCGGGCCTACCAATCCATTGCTCTTTTCCAGCTCCGATACCGTCGGGGTAGAGAAGCCGCGCGAGGCGCTGGTATAAACGGAGATATCCGGCGTTATCTTTTTAAGCAAAGCGATGCGTGGCGCCAGCTTGTTGTCGAAGCGGATAGGATGGGTCACGGGCGGCAGGACCGAGACGCGGGTGATGTTGACGGCATTCTCGTTGAAGCTGGCGCCGGCAGTGAGCGTCCAGCCGCCGTTGAGCTTGAGGTCGCCCTGCGCGAATGTCATCCAGGTCCAGTTGTTGAGCCGGTCGTCTGTTTGCAGGGTATCTTCGACTCCCAGGTGGTTGGCATAGTCCCGCGTTTCGAAAAAGCCCTTCTGCGCTTCCGCGCCTGCAGTCACCTGCAGGCTGCCGATGCCCAGCTCCGTTTTGTACTGGAAGACCGTCCTGCCGCCGAAATGGGGTTCCTGCCGGTATTCGTAGACGCGGATGCCGGGGTTGGTGAAATCGGTATAGGCGCCGTAGATGGCGGTGGTGTTCTGCCAGTGCGGGCCGAGCTGGTATTCGTTGCTGAAGCCCGTGGTGAAGTTCTTTTGAAAGATAGCCGCCTGTGCCTGTACCGCGCTGGGCTGTCCCGCGACAGCAGGGCGGGCCATCCGCGCATCCTTGTTGTACTCTGTCAGGGTGAGGCCGCCGGGCGTCTGATAATAAAGATCACTATAAAGCATATACGCATGTATCGTCTGCTTGTCCGAAACCTTTAGCTGGGTCTCCCAGCTTCCCACGTCGCGGCGCATCTGTGTCTGCTGGCGGTAGCCGTCGCTGGTCTGATGGGTATAGGAGATATTGTTGCGGTGGTCGGCGTCGCCGAGGCGCAGGTCTATATTGCTGCTGTTGGTGTTATAGCTGCCGTAGGTGTAGTCGGCGCTGACTCCTTTCTCCCATACGGCGGGCATGGAGTTGATGAGCACGGCGCCCCCGATGCCGGCGCCATAGAGGCTTCCTGCCGTCCCCTTGATGATCTCCAGCGACTGGAAATTGTAAAAGCCAAGCTCGTTCAGGTAGGTGTTGCCACCGGGGTCCGTTAAAGGGATCTCGTTGTAATAGATCTTGACATCCCTGACGCCGAAAGGCGAACGCAGCGAGCTGCCCCGGATGTTAAGCCGGTAGCTGCCGGGCGACCGCTCTTCCATGCGCACACCCGGATTGGTGTTCAGCGCGCTCAGGATGCTGAGGTTGGAGAAGCGGTTGAGGGTAGCCTTGCTGACGATGCTCACCGGCGCGCCTACATCCGTGAGCTTCCGGTTCTGCTCATAGGCTTTTACCACGACCTCGTTGAGGGGACGGGTGTCGGACGAGTCGGTTAAAAACCCTGTTGGATGGGTCTCTTGAGCGGATAGAAAAGTTGCATAAGAGAAGGCGATAAGCAGCAGGCTGATTTTTTTCATCATTGACAAAGTTAGATCAGAATTCATTATCTTCAAACGTATTACCGGGACCAGCTTATGAGCATGAAAAAACAACTGAATCTATTCGACCTCAGCATGATCGTGGTCAGCCTGGTCATCGGCATGGGTATCTTCCGTACCCCTGTGGTCGCCGCGGCAAGAGCAGGCACGCCGGTGATCTTTTTTCTCGCCTGGGGCCTCGGCGGCGTGATCGCCCTTTGCGGCGCCCTCACCTATGCGGAGATCGGCAGCCGTTATCCGGAGACGGGCGCTTACTATAAGATCTTCTCCCTGGGCTATCATCCTTCACTGGCCTTTTCCATCAACTGCATAGAGCTGGTGTCCAATGCCGGCTCCACGGCGCTCGTCGGCGTCGTCGGCGCGGAATAT
>JAMFRX010000532.1 GCA_026224995.1 Puia dinghuensis | reverse complement strand
GGAAGATGCTGGAATCGGCCGACGCCTTCCCCATGAATCTTGGTTTTTTAGGTAAGGGTAACTGTGCGACTGAGCCGCCATTGGAGGAGCAGATCCTGGCAGGGGCCCTTGGATTGAAGATCCATGAGGATTGGGGTGCGACGCCAGCGGTGATCGACGCTTCCCTGCGGATAGCCGACAAGCATGATGTCCAGGTGGCTATTCATACCGATACGCTCAACGAAGCGGGCTTCCTGGAAAGGACCATCGAAGCCATCGCCGGCAGGGTGATCCATACCTATCATACGGAAGGAGCGGGCGGGGGCCATGCGCCCGACATCATCCGCGCAGCCATGTACCCCAATGTCCTCCCTTCTTCGACCAACCCTACCCGGCCATATACCGTCAATACCATCGACGAACACCTGGACATGCTCATGGTTTGTCATCACCTGAGCCGGTCGATCCCGGAAGACGTCTCTTTCGCCGACAGCCGCATCCGCCCTGAGACGATAGCCGCGGAAGATATCCTGCACGATATGGGCGTCTTCAGCATGATGAGCTCCGATTCGCAGGCCATGGGAAGAGTGAGCGAAGTGATCCTTCGCACCTGGCAGACGGCCGACAAGATGAAGAAGCAAAGAGGCGCCCTGCCCCAGGATACGGATAAAGGCAATGACAATTTCCGGGTCAAACGATATGTCGCCAAGTATACGATCAACCCCGCCATCACCCATGGCATTTCGTCTTACGTAGGAAGTCTCGAGCCGGGTAAGATGGCCGACCTCGTCTTGTGGAAACCCTCGATGTTCGGCGCCAAGCCGGAGATGATCGTCAAGGGCGGGATGATCATTGCGGCAAGAATGGGCGACCCCAATGCCAGTATCCCTACGCCGCAGCCTGTAATCTATCGCCCTATGTTCGGCGCCTATGGCAAGGCGCTGCACGGCACCTGCGCCACATTCGTTAGCGGATTGTCTTTAGATAAGGGCATCGTCCAAGGCTATGGGCTGGGAAAGATCGTGCTTCCGGTCAAGGACTGTCGCCAGCTGACGAAACGCAATATGATCCACAACGACCAGACACCCACCATCGAAGTGAACCCGGAGAACTACGAGGTCAGGGTCGATGGGGAAATAGTAACCTGCGAGCCGGCCAAAGAGGTCGCCCTTGCCCAACGTTATTTTTTATTCTGAGATGCTCATACAGGAGAAAATAGGAAATATCGCCGCTGTCCCCGTCAATGGACGGACTATCGACCGTCTTCAGGTGGAATGGTATGAGACCGGGAAACGCATCATGCGCAAGCATACCCGCGAAGGCCGGGAGGTCACCTTGCGTTTTCTGAAGGAAAGCCCCTCCCTGGCGGAAGGCGACGTACTATACACCGACGAACGGCTGATGATCGTTGTCGATATCCTCCCCTGTGAGACCATGGTCATTCGGATGGACTCGCTGGAAGCAGTGGCGTCGGCCTGTTATGAGATCGGTAACAGGCATTTACCCCTGTACATAGATGACGGCGTCCTGCTGGCGCCCTTCGAAGAGCCGCTGTACCGCTGGTTGACGGCAGGGGGCTATCCCGTCAGCAGGGAAGAAAGGAAATTATTGTATCCCTTGCAGTCGACGGTGGCCGGACATGCACATAGCGGTTCCGGCGACAGCCTGTTCTCGAAGATCTTGCAGCTTACAAACCCCCGCACATGAACACTGCCTTGCTAAGCCTGTTGCAATTGAGCGATCCTGCTCTGCCTATCGGCGGCTATGCGCATTCGTGGGGATTAGAGACCTATGTACAGCAGGGGGTTGTGCGAGACACGGCAAGCGCGGGGGATTTCGTACGGGAGATGCTGCGCACCAACCTTCATTATACGGATGCCGCCCTGGTGTCTTTGTCCTGCCAGGCGGCACGGACACAGGACGGGGCCCGTCTGTTGGAGCTGGATGCCTTGTGTGAGGCGGTAAAGCCGGCGCGGGAGATCCGGGAGGGAAGCCGCAAGCTGGGTATCAGGCTGCTGAAGATCTTCGGTGGGATAGGCGCGGTGCCTGGCCTGACCGATGGCCCTGCTCTCGTTCATTACCCTGTGGTCTTCGGCTATTGTGCAGCAACGCTTGGCATCGGACTCCGGGAAACGCTAACAGGCTATTATTACAACGCTGCGGCAGGTATGGTGACTAACTGCGTAAAGCTCATCCCCATAGGTCAGCAGGACGGCCAGGCGTTGTTATTCTCTCTCCAGTCCTTGATCCGGGAATTGGTGGAAAGGAGCCTGCAGCCGGACCAGGAGTCGATCGGCCTTTGCTGTGCCGCTCTCGACATCCGTTGCATGCAGCATGAAGACCTTTACTCACGCTTATACATGTCTTAAATGAATGAAAGAAACTATATAAAGATCGGTATTGCCGGCCCCGTAGGTTCCGGCAAAACGGCGCTCATTGAAAGACTGACGCGGGTCCTGGCCCGGGAGTACAGCCTCGCCGTCATCACCAATGATATTTACACCAGGGAAGATGCCGAGTTCCTCACGCAGCATAGCCTGCTGCCTCCGGACCGCATCATCGGCGTGGAGACAGGGGGCTGCCCGCATACGGCCATCCGGGAAGATGCCAGCATGAACCTGGAGGCGGTGGAGGAGATGGTCCGGCGATTCGACGACCTGCGGCTCATCTTTATCGAAAGCGGCGGCGACAACCTCTCGGCGACCTTCAGCCCTGATCTCGCCGACCTCAGCATTTTCGTTATCGATGTGGCGGAAGGCGATAAGATCCCCCGCAAGGGGGGGCCTGGCATCACCCGCAGCGACCTGCTGGTGATCAACAAAATAGACCTGGCGCCTTATGTGGGCGCCAGCCTCGAGGTCATGGAGCGGGATGCACGAAAAATGCGTAAAGGAGAGCCTTTTGTCTTCACCAACCTCATGAGCCTGGAAGGCCTTGACGCGGTGATAGGCTGGATAAAGCGATATGCGCTGCTGGAAGAGGTGGAGGAGCCTAAGCTATGGCGATGAATTCCAATGTTACCATCCGGATTGCAGCGGCAGACGGCGTGAGCCGCCTCGCATCCGCCTATTACACGCCACCCTTTAAGGTGGCCAATATCACCGAAGACAAGCGCGGCCCTTTCCTGGAGTTGATGCTTATGTGCTCTTCCCCCGGTGTGCTGGATGGGGACGAACAGGACTTCCGGGTGGAGCTGGAGGCGCATAGCCGCCTGCGGCTGCACACCCAGGCCTATCAGCGCCTCTTCCATATGAAGCGCGGCGCTACCCAATGTATGGAAGTCCGCGTGGGGAAAGGGGCCTGCTTCTGCTGGCTGCCGCATCCCTGTGTGCCGCATGCCGAATCCATTTTTACGGCCAGGAATAAGGTCTTCCTGGAGGAAGGAGCGCAGCTGATCTGGGGGGAAGTCCTCACCTGCGGACGAAAGCTCAGCGGTGAGATCTTTGCGCTTTCCTCCTACCACACGCGTACGGAGATCTTTGTGCAGGAAAGGCTGGTCTTGCTGGAAAATGTCTACCTGCGGCCTTCCGTTATGCCAGTTAGAGCGCTGGGACAAATGGAAGGGTTCACACACCAGGCCAGCCTGCTTTTCGTCGAGGCAGGAGCCCAGGCAAACGACGAGCGGCGGGCGCGCATCGCCGCCTTCCTGCAAGACCGGACTGATCTCATTTACGGCGTCAGCCAGGGGCCGGCGAACAGCATCATAGTAAGGCTCCTGGGCCATCATGCCGAACCGTTATATGAATGCCTTAAGACCATGCAATCCATTTTATGTCCCCAACCGCTTACGTATGCAAGCTGAATTGAGCGTCTTATTACTGGCCGCTGTGACGGTAGCCTGTCTCCATACGGCTATGGGTCCTGATCACTACCTGCCCTTTATCGCGTTGTCTAAATCGAGGGGCTGGTCTTTTCCCAAGACGATCTTTTGGACCATCGTATGCGGCTGCGGGCATGTCTGGAGCTCGGTCCTGCTGGGACTGGGCGGGGCCGCCATCGGCTGGTCCCTTTCGAAAGTCAGGTGGCTCGAAAATGTGCGGGGTGGGGTAGCAGGCTGGGCCATGCTTGGGTTTGGCCTGGTATACGGTGTCTGGGGGCTGGTGAGGGCCCGCCAGAACCGGAGGCACAAGCATTTCGACATTTACGAGGACGGTAGTGTCTATGTCTACGACCACCGCCATGGCGAGACGGTCCGCCCGCAGGACCGGCATGCGGTGACACCCTGGGTACTGTTCATCGTCTTTGCGCTGGGCCCCTGCGAGCCCATGATCCCTTTGCTATTCTTCCCTGCTGCAAAAGCATCGTGGGTAGGAATGGCTTTATTGATAGCCGTATACACCGTCTGCACGCTGGCGACGATGGTGCTGATGGTCATCTCCGGCTATTATGGGCTTCGTTTCTTAAGAACGGAGAAGCTGGAGCGCTATATCCATGCTTTGGGCGGCCTCACCCTGTTCATTTGTGGGACGGGCATGGTATTTATGGGCTGGTGATTCGCCCGACGATCCTCGCTCCGGTATTATTTTATCTTTTTCTTTTCATTCCTCTCTTCTGCCTGCCATTCCCTGGACGGTCCGCTATTTTCGTGGTATGAAACCTGCAACATACCTCACACTCCTTCTGTCCCTGTTCGCCTTTCGCGCCATTGCTCAGCCGGAGATAGAACCCTGGGGAAATCTCACCGGTATCCGGATCGACGGTCAGCTCATGGACTTCGAATCCAGCCTCAGGGTCATAGGACCCGACGGCGCCGCGGTGTTCACGGCCAAGGAAATGCAGCATCCTCATTATATCCGCGAGGGTAACAAACAGGTGGTCAATACCCACCTGGATAGCCTTTATTTTACCGAGACCGTGGAGGAAGCCGGTCCGGGGGTGGCCAGGGTGAAGATCTCCTGGTCGGCACATGCTGATATCAGGATGCAGAACGCTACTTTTAGTCTGGAACTTCCGGAGAGCTTGTCGATGGAAGGAACGGTGCAATTCGTTGGCAACACCTCACCCATGGGGCTGCGCCAGATGCCGCCAGGATCAAACGTCAGCGCTCCTGCTACAGGTATCAAAGTCGTCGCCCCGCACCGGCAGCTGGAGACCCGGCTGGATCAGGCTGCCTCTATCCAGGGTACGATACTGGAAAATCACCATGCCCGGTTCGACATACTCCTGCAATCCGGCGATCTGCAAAAAAGCCAGACCGGAGAGTTTGCCCTTACCATCACCACCGGCGGTGATATCGATCGCGAACCCGTCCATCTTACGCTCAACACCGGCATGCCGGGGCGCCCCTTTGATGGCCTCGGCGGTAATTTTCGCATCCAGAATCCCAAGCTAGACCCGCAGGTGATCGACTACTGCCTCCAGAATCTGCGCCTTGTCTGGGGTAGGGTGGAGCTGCCCTGGCGATTCTGGCAACCTGCGAAAGACAGCGACCCCCTGGATTCGGCAAGAGCAGGCCACCTGAATCCTATGGTGCAACGCGCGGTCGATATGGCCCGGAAAATAAGCGAGAAAAAGATCCCCCTGATCGTCACTGCCTGGTTCCCGCCCGACTGGGCCGCCGTAGGGCCCATCCATTTCCGGCCCACACCAGATCATATCTGGGGTAACCCCCTCAACCATACCAACGACGAGGCTATCTATAAGTCGATCGCCGATTACCTGGTGTTGCTCAAGGAGCGCTACCATATACAGGTGAGCTATTTCTCCTTTAACGAATCCGATCTTGGCATCAACGTCCGGCAGACTGCGCAGGAGCACGATGACCTGATAAAAGGCCTCGGACATTATTTTGCTTCCCGGGGACTCTCGACCAAGGTGCTGCTGGGCGATAATTCCGATGCGACCACCTGGTCTTTTATCGGGCCGGCTATGAACGATCCCGCCGCCCGGCCCTATATCTCGATGATCTCCTTCCATTCCTGGCGTGGCTTCGATACGGCGACGCTGCAAAAATGGTCGGACGCCGCGGCACAATTGCAGGTACCCGTAGTGGTGGGCGAAGGCAGCATCGACGCGGCCGCATGGGCCTACCCGAATATTTTTCAGGAGCCCACCTATGCCCTTAAGGAAATTAGTCTTTATACCCGCCTGCTCGCCATCTGCCAGCCCCTGAGCATCCTGCAGTGGCAGCTGACGACAGATTACTCGCTGCTGGCAGGCGGTGGCGTCTATGGCGACACCGGCGTCCTTCGCCCCACGCAGCGTTTCTGGAATATCAAACAGCTGTCCATGACACCCCGCGGGCTGCTGGCGATGCCGATCGCCTCCGACCGGCCCAATATCGCGGTGGCTGCGCTTGGCAACAATCAAAAGCATCTCTATACGGTACATCTGGTGAACAATGGCGCCGCCCGCGAGGTATTGCTGACGGGCCTGCCGGCGAAAGTAAAGGCTTTGCGCATCTATACGACCAACCAAACCGAATCGATAAAAGAAGGCGCTCCCGTCAAGGTGTTCGGCGGCCAGGCAAAATTCACCCTGGAGGCCCAGAGCTATATTACTTTAATTGGAAGCTAAAGCTCTATCCATACCGGTGCGTGGTCGCTAGACTTCTCCCATCCCCGTACCTCACGGTTTACGCCTGCGGCGACAAGCCGCTTGCTGACCGCAGGGCTAAGTAAAAAGTGATCGATGCGCAGACCCGCGTCGCGGCCGTAGGCATTGCGGAAATAGTCCCAGAATGTATAGATCTTCTCATCCGGATAGAGCTTTCGGATCGCATCCGTCCAGCCCTGGGCTACCAGGGTCTTGAACGCCGTGCGCACCTCGGGCCGGAACAAGGCATCCTCCACCCACTTTTCCGGCTTATAGACGTCCAGGTCGGTGGGCATGACATTATAGTCTCCCGTGAGCACCACTGGCTTCCCTGAGGCCAACAGCGTCGCCGCATGGGCCGTCAGCCGCTCGAACCAGCGAAGCTTGTAATCGAATTTTGGCCCGGGAGCAGGATTGCCATTGGGCAGGTACAGACACCCGACGACGATCCCGTCGACCGTGGCCTCGATATAACGGCTATGGACGTCCTCCGGATCGCCGGGCAGGGCCCGGCGGATCTCTGCCGGCTGGCCGGAACGGGCCAGGATGGCGACGCCATTCCAGCTCTTCTGTCCATGCCAGAGGGCATGATACCCCGCATCCTTTATGGCTTGTTCCGGAAATTTCTCTTGCGGCGCTTTCAGCTCCTGCAGGCAGACGATATCGGGCGCGGTCTCGCCGAGCCAGCGCAGCAGCACTGGCAGGCGACCGTTGACGCCGTTGACATTATAGGTGGCTATTCTCATGGCGAAGGAATAGCCCCGAAGTTAGCTATTTCTCTATAAATAGGCCTTCGGCGAACTTCTGGTTGAAATGCTTGATGGGATCGCCGCCGATATCGTGGTATACGGCGCTTACGAAAATGACCTTTACAGCGCTCATAAGGACGATGATAGAGAAAATGCCCAGGATAAACAGCGCTATCCCTGCAAGCGGATGCACAAAATAGCCTAAGACAAAAGCAGGGATGGCTAAGATCAGGAAGGCGACCAGCTGGATGAGGCCAATGCTAAAGGTGGCGGCTAGGCTTTCGCCCCATTTTTCTCTCATCAGGGAGGCGGAACGTTTGAAGGCGGCCAATGGACCCAGGTCCTCATAGGCGAGAACGGGCACGACAAAGAACGTGGCGATGCTCCAAACGATGCCGATAAGCCCCGTTATGATCTTTCCAAGGCTTCCGAGCCTGTCCTGGATCAGTCGCAGGATCGTACCGACGGTGGCTGCAAATACCGCCCAGGACAGGATGGTGCCGATCCGGGTGAGGCTAAACCGCAACCCGTCTCCGACGGTGGGCTTTTTCCCGCTGAAGTATAGGTGCGTACAATGTACGAGCGCCGTATTGAAGAAGACGACTACAAAGTAGTTGACCAGGTAATAGAAGAATAAGATGACATAATTGG
>JAMFRX010000531.1 GCA_026224995.1 Puia dinghuensis | reverse complement strand
GCGTTGTAATAGATGTACTTACCGTCGGGAGAATACTCCGGACCGTCGACATGGGTATGGTTGTTCGCCGTAAGCAGCGTCTCTTTATTGTCTTTTAGGGACACCCTATAAAGATTATAGTTGGGGGAGCCATTGCGCTTGGCTACGATGGCGATGTCTTTCGCACCGGGCGCCCAGCCGTGAAGGAAGGAGGGCGTGCCGTCGGTGACCAGCTTTGGCTCGCCGCCTGTAAGGGGCAGGGTGAAGACAAAGGAGCCCGAGGTTCCGTCCGGTTTGCCGCTGCTAATGCCCAGCATTTTTCCGTCGAAGGAGATCATGTGGTCGTTGTTGATCTTGTTGACGCCACCGGTGTTCAGCTTCTGCGGCGTTCCGCCTTCCACCGGGATGGTGAAAAGGGAGCCGTCCTGGTTGAAAAGCAGGGCCTTGCCATCCGGCATATAGTTGGGCGCTTCGAAGCGGCCGGGAGCTTCATGGATGACTTTGCGGCTGCCGTCGGCGACGTCCATGATCTCCAACCTGCTTCCGAGCACGTCATGGGGCACGGGCTGGGCGGCGTGTGGGTTGGAAGTGTATTCATGGATCACGGGCTTGTCGATACGGACATTCCAGACTTTTGCGGTCGCCGCGTGGCTGGAGTCATGAGAGCAGATATATACACCTACCAGCACATCTTTTTGCAGGGCGTCGGTCTCGCAGCTGCCTACCAGCTGAAGCGGTTCGCCCGGATGAGCGATCTTCATGGTAATCGTTTTGCCGATGCGTTCGAGCTGGATCGTTTGTCCGCCCTTTTTGGGATAGAATTTTTCTTCTTCGGGATCCCGCATGAACATCCCGCGGTAAGGCCGCCATTGCAGGACAACCAGTCCATCGATATGTTTGCAGGCGTTGGCGCTGGCCGCCCCTTCATCCGTGGATTCGCGGATCATCCAGCCTATCTTGCGATGGCCGGTGGCGCCCGAAGTATCACCGGTAAAAGCGAAGTCGGCGGTCAGGATGAAATCGCCCGAGATCTTCTTGTACAGGAATTGAAATTCGTCCCGGTTGAACCAGATGTTATCGCCGGCCCCTTTGATGCTATAGGTCTGGGTGGCCTCATCGAAGGAGGCATCGCCAGCCAGCTTAGGGTGGCCGATGTCCATATGGTTATCGAAGATGCCCACCGGATTTTGGGCGAAGGCTCCTGCTGCGAAGAGCGAGCAC
Organism: Puia dinghuensis; assembly: GCA_026224995.1. Taxonomy (GTDB): domain Bacteria; phylum Bacteroidota; class Bacteroidia; order Chitinophagales; family Chitinophagaceae; genus Puia; species Puia dinghuensis_A. Next base: position 2,182 of record JAMFRX010000531.1, on the reverse strand, counting down.
GTAAGGAAGAGGAATACTTTGGTCATATGTTAATCGTTTTTTTTGAGCAATAAGAGTCCCTTCGGCGTCAGAAGTCTTTTTTTTCTGCTGACGCCGTAAACCAAATCGGTTTTCAAGATTAAGGGGCGAGGCGCTGGATACCCGCCTTGATATTCCAACCTTCCAGCCTTAGCTGTGGGGACTGACCCGCCAGCATTGCCAACGGACAGCTGACCTTTACTGTTATAGTCTGTCCTGCCGGAATGGAGAAATAGTTATCGGACCAATAGCTTGGTAGTACCTCTTCTTCCTGCACGATCACTTGCGGGTTAAGAAAAAATGCCAGCTTGGAAGAGGTATTGGTAAAGCGGATCGTCCAATTGGCATAGCCGCCTTTCTTTTCTGTCGAGAGTACCGAGGCTTGTACCGTCGCCGAAGGCATTGCATGCAGGTCGGCGAAGTCATGGCCCGGCGACATCCAATACACATTCTGCGAGATTGTCTTCCCCTGCTCGTCTTTTAGCCGGAGCAGGACGAAAGAAACACCGGGTGTCGTCTGCAGGATCGCCTTGAGGGATAGGACCTCTTTTGTATCGGTGGTGTCGAGACTTACCTTTCCTTGCTGCCGGAAGAGCTGCGTTCCGGTCATTCCGACGACTTCCGCCTCGTATTGGAGACCAGGCCGGCGGATATAGGTGCGGTTGATCAGGGCCACCGCCGAGTCGTCCAGGTTGAGCTGGATATGGACAGGCTCACATGCCCTTTGCATAAAATAATATCCGGCATTAGGCTCCAGGTACCAATCGTAGACCTGCCAGATGACGCTGGGGAAAGCGGCATTCAGTTTCCAGAGCATGACGCCGCCCGTTTCATTGAGCTTATGACCTGCTGCTTCGAAGATGCTACGATAGCCGCCGGCATTCAGCAGCTGCATCTTATCCGAGAAGTCGCGAATGCTGGTTGGCGCGCCGAAGCGGTCGACCATCGCCTTATAGTAGGTATCATATTTCCCGTTACCGGTGCAGGCGTCATGGTAGCCCCAGGTGTCGTTCAGGGGGTAGGGCAGGTTTTTGTCGGGCACGAGGTTGGGAATGATCTTCGAGATGGTATTGTACGGTGGCTGGGAGGGAATGCCGGTTTCATCTTTGAATGCCCAGTCCTTGCCAGCATCTACCAGCCGATAGTATTGTGCATCATCCTGCCAGGAATAGGGGCCGCCGCTGTAGACGCCGGCAGGTTTGTCGTCGGGCCAGGAGCCTTTCCAGTCCTTAGGCGCTTTGGAGAAACCGGAAGAGCAGGGAATGAAGGGGCGGGTGCCGTCCAGGGTTGCTACATTATCCCGCATGGCATTGTAAAGCTCGGCGCGGGCATGTCCTTCGTTGCCGCCGGTCCATACCAGCAGGCTGGGATGGTTACGGATGCGGTAGATGGTGCTGATGACGTTATTGATAAATACGGAGGATTGCAGGGGCCAGTCTGCTGAGCCCTTGAATCCGCCATTGGTGTCGCCGGTGATCCAGAAATCCTGCCAGACCAGCAAGCCATAGCGGTCCGCCAATTCGTAAAAGTCATCCGTTTCGCCGAGGCCGCCGCCCCAGATACGGACCATATTGACGTTGGCGTTGCGGCAAAGCCGCAGCTCATAGTCGTAGCGCTGATAGTCCCTGTTGAGCATCATATCCGGTACCCATGCGCCGCCTACGAGCTGGACCCGCTTGCCGTTGACATAGAAGTCGCGGCGCACCCAGCCATTGACCGTCGTGGCGGTTGAGCTGACGGTACGGACGCCGAAGACAAAAGAGGTATCGTCGGAGATGCCGGTGCCGTCGCGATATTGCAGCCGGATACGATATAGGTTGGCCTGTCCATAGCCGTTAGGCCACCAGAGGTGGGGATGGTGCATCAGCAGGCTGGGTATCTCGCCGCCGGTGAGCCGTATCGTCTTAGAGCCTGAGGCTTCGATGGTCTCCGCTTTGCTGAATTGAATCGTCTCGCCGGTAAAATTCTCCGGGGTGATGGTCACCTGCAGGGAGCCCTGCTGCGCCCTTGCGGCGTTATTGGTGAGTTGCAGGTCGAGGGAAAGCCTCGCCAGACTGGTATCGGGTAAGGACGGCAATTCGGTGATGATGCGGGGGCGGCTGATAACGACCTGGCCTGTCGTCCGGAGATAGACGGGTTGCCAGATGCCGATATTGCGGTCGCG
>JAMFRX010000530.1 GCA_026224995.1 Puia dinghuensis | reverse complement strand
TCCCGCCTTCCTCGCCGACCTACGCAAAGTCTCAGGCGTCCAAACCGTCACCGACGCCAGTTCCTACCTCAGTAGCCCCTCCTTCTTCTCCAACGGCTTTTGGCTCAAAGCGCAGAAAGAGTCGGACCAGAAAGGCTCGGATTATATCATCACCGACGAGAACTTCCTCCAGGTCAACGGCGTCAAGCTGGTGGCCGGCCGCAATTTTCGCGCCGCCGATTCGGCCAAAGTGCTCATCAATGAAACCTTCGCAAAGGACCTGGGCCTCACAGCCCAAAAAGCCATCGGCACCTATGTCTACGACAACCAGAACCGGGTCGAAGAGATCGTCGGTGTAATGAAAGATTTCAATTACAGCACTCTCCATAAAGGGCTCGATAATTTCCTGCTCTGGAAACGCGGCATTAAAAGCGAATATTGGCCCTTCCTGATCGCCAGCACCAATACCGCAGATTACAAAAGCCTCCTGGCCCGCATCGGCGCCGTCTGGAACAAGGACATCAATGGCGTCCCCTTCACCTTCCATTTCCTGGACCAGGAAGTACAAAAACAATACGAGTCCGATATCACCCTTTCCCGCATCATCAACTCTTTCACCGGCATGGCGATCCTCATCTCCTGCCTCGGCCTCTTCGGTCTTGCAGCCTTCAGCGCCGAACAACGCAGCAAAGAGATCGGCATCCGGAAAGTACTCGGCGCAAGCGTCCCGGGCATCGCCCAGCTCCTGTCCAAAGACTTCCTGAAGCTGGTTGGTATCGCCTTTATTATCGCCACCCCACTGGCCTGGTGGACCATGAACAAATGGCTGGAAGCTTTCGCCTACAGGATTACCATTAGCTGGTGGATTTTCGGTCTGGCAGGGCTTTCCTCCCTATGCATTGCTTTACTAACGGTTAGCTTCCAGGCCATCCGCGCGGCGGTCGCCAACCCCGTGAGAAGCCTCCGTTCGGAGTAATAATCCGGGGGGTTTTTCGTTCTATTTATACCTATGACCGCTAAGATCCTACTATCCGTCACCCTGCTCTCGCTGTCGGGATTTCTCCATGCTCAGGAGAACGGCCTGTACAGCTATCAGGACCTCTCACATCTTTATTATGCAAAGGCAAAGGACTCCATCCGTCGGGCCTGGACCTGCCCCGCAGCCTTCAAGGACAAGGCCGCACAAAAGAAATACAAGGAGATCTGGGACCAACGCACTGACCAGGTAATAGGCGCCATCAATGACGACGACTATGTCCACGACAAAGAGGTATATGGCTATGTCGACGCCATCGTCAGTCAGATCGCCGAAGCCAACCAGGCCCTCGTCCCCGAAAAACCCTTCCTCCTCATCGACCGCAGCCCGGCAGTCAACGCCTACGCCATGGGCGGCAACGTCCTTGCCATCAACCTGGGCCTCATCACCTTTGCGCAGAGCCGCGAAGAGCTGGCCCTGGCCATCGCCCACGAAATGTCGCATAACATCCTGCGCCACTGCGAGAACGTGATGCTGCACCTGGAAACCTATACCTTCAGCCGCAGCCGCCACCAACGTTACCACGAGAGCGAAGCGGATTCCCTCGCCGTCCTGCTCCTAAAGAAGAGCAATCTCGCCTTCCAGGCAAGCTATTTTCTGCACCTCGACAGCTCCGACATGGAATACCAGCAGCCATTGCGGCATTCCCTGTCCGCCTTTTTCACCGCCTACCACCTTCCCTATGACGAAGGCTGGTCACAGCGCCATAGCCATGGGCTCCCTACCAAGGCTTATAATTTCTCCGATAGCAGCACCCTGGACGATTCGCTCAAGACCCACCCCGAGTGTATCGACCGCTACAATAAGAACAGCAGTCTCACCACGGCCAACGCTATGCTGACCGCCATGCCCGCGAACGTCCAGGACAAAGCCAACAAGATGTTGCTGTGGAACCTTTATTCCTCCGTAAATCTCACGCCCTGCCTCTATCGCATCCTTTTGCTCAAGGATAGGGGGAATACCGATACCTGGTACGATTTCATGCTCAGCAATATCTTCGCCGGCCTTTACTATTCGGACCGCATGCTCAACCGCTTCAACGCTATCGGCGTAATGCCCAGGGAGTATATCTCCAGAGAATATTATTCTTTGCAGACCATGCTCGAGCAGATGCCCCGGGAAAACCTCATGCAGGCCTGCAAGATCCTGCAGGACGAAGGCTTCTGGAAGAACATGCCCCTGCAGGAGTCCAACCTCAAGGCCTTCGTCTTCGCCCTGGCACTGGACCCCGACAGCTCGGATAAGAACAAGGCCCGCGCCGCCCACCTCTTCTCCACCGGCAATGCCAACAGCATGTATTACGAGTTCGCCCAAAATTTCGAAAGAAAATAGTTCCTGACCCAACCACCCCATGTCCATCGAGTCGCTGTAATGCAGTAACTTCCAGGAATGAGAATCTTCGCGCTCCTCATCCTCCTGCTGACGGCCTTCGCTGGTAAAACGCAGCCCCTGGCGGCAAGGCTGGACTCGTTCTTCCGCCTGCAGGATAAGACAGGCCCTGGCATCGCCCTGTCCATAGAAAAGAACGGTGAAGTCCTCTACCGAAATACCGCCGGACTGGCCGATATAACGACCAAAACGCCGCTGGATTCGCTCTCCAATTTCCGCATGGCCTCGGTGACCAAGCAGTTCACGGCCATGGGTATCCTGTTGTTGGAAAAAGACGGTACGCTCGGCCTCGACGACCCCATTGGTCGCTGGCTGCCCGAACTGCCCGCTGGCATAGGCCACCGGGTACTGATCCGCCACCTGCTCACGCATTCCTCGGGTATCCTCGATTATGAATCCCTGATCCCGCCGGATCGATCCACGCAGCTGCTCGACGACGACGTCCTGCGACTGCTGACGCCGCACGACAGCACTTACTTCCCGCCAGGCAGCCGCTTCCAATACAGCAACTCCGGCTTCTGCCTCCTGGCGCTCATCATCGAACGGGCATCTCATCAGCCCTATCCCAGCTTCATAAAAGCCCGCATCTTTACTCCCCTGCACATGGATAGCTCTACCGTATACCAGGCAGGCTACCCCATCCCGCATCGCGCAATGGGCTACGCCCATAACAGCGCCGGGCAGCTCATCCCTTCCGACCAAAGCATCACCAGCGCCACCAAAGGCGATGGTGGCGTCTATACTTCCCTCAGCGATTATTCTAAATGGATCAGGGCCCTGCAGCAGAACAGGCTGCTTCGGTTGGCCGACGCGCTACGCAAGCTGCATATGCCGCTCAACAACATGAGCAACAGGTATTATGCTGCCGGCTGGTTCGAAGACACCGGCTCACCTCTGCTTCTCTTCCATTCCGGCAGCACCTGCGGATTCGCCAATTTCGTCATCCAGCTGCCTGGCGACAGCTGGAGTATCGTATACTTTTCCAATATAGCGGATAACAGTATTCCTTTCAAGAACATCCTTAGCATCCTCAAGGCCAATGGTGGCCCTGATCTCAGCTCAGTATTCGATCTGCACGAGCTCACACGATAGCGATAGCTGGCTGGCTATACCGTCACCACTGTCTTCCCCCTCGTCTTACCCGTCTCCACCTGCTGATGCGCCTCCCCCATCTTCTCCAGGGGAAACAGCTTCGACACCTCGGGCTTCAACGTCCCGTCTTCCAGCAGACTGGCCAGATGCTCCATGTCTTCGCCGCTGGACTGTACCATCATCGTCACACCCTTCATCCCCTTCGCCGCGGCTTTTTCGGCCACCTGCTCGTTGGCGCCGGAGGGAATGCAGATGATCGTGCCACCCTTTTTCATCACCTTCAGGCTCCGGTCTATATTGTCACCACCAATGGTATCCAGCACGATGTCAATGTCTTTTACTATTTCTTCAAAAGGAACCTCCTTATAGTCGATATGCACGTCGGCTCCCAGCCCAAGCACGAATTCCTTGTTCTCGGCAGAAGCCGTACCTACGACATAGCAGCCCGCAAGCTTGGCGATCTGAACGGCAAAATGGCCCACTCCACCAGCAGCGGCATGGATCAATACCCGTTGTCCCGCCCGCAGCCGGCTATGATCGGCAAATGCCTGCCAGGCAGTCAGCGCAGACAGCGTAGTAGCCGCCGCGGCCGGAAAGCTCACGCCCGCAGGCTTCACCGCCAGCTGATCCGCAGGCGCCGCCACATATTCCGCATAGACCTTGCCCTGCCCGGGGAAATTCACCATCCCGAATACCTCATCGCCTTCCTCGAACGCCGGCGATTTGGACTCTTTCACCACCCCTGCCATATCCCAGCCTAATATCATCGGGTCAGCCCCTTTGAACTGCGCGGCCGCACCCTTACCCGCTCTCGTCTTTACGTCCACAGGATTGATGCTGATAGCTTTAACCGCCACCAATACCTCTCCCTCGCTAATGCCCGGCACCGGCAGCTCCGCTGGCTGCAATTGGTCAATGCCGCCAAAATCCTTTAAAATGATTGCTTTCATACCTGCTTGTTTTCTGGTTTTTGGATAATCCGCAACAAATGTAGTGCCCACGACGGTTAAATAACGCCTTCCGGCCTGATTTCTAAGATATTCCATACAGGCCCTGTATGAAAATAGAGCAACCACATCCCAACCATATATATAAGCAATTGATCCTCCGGCCGCTGCCTTCTGGGATGAGCGCCCTGGCCAGCGGACCGCCAATGTGATCCTACCGCCCCGCGGCATCCTTCAGCAGCCCCGACACATAGCTATTGAAGCCAGCCTCATCGACCCCGGTGACCTTCTTGAAGGCTGCAAAATAATTGGCATCGCCCTCTTGCTTCGGCCCGCAGCTCAACAACGGAAGCGAAGCATAAAAGCCCTTGTCTCTCTCCAGCCGCTGGACCACCAGCGCATTTATAGTATACGAGATCTTCAACGGCCAGGGCTGCGTTTGAAGGTTAGTCCCCTTCTTATAGAGCTCCAGCCAGTCCGCCCCCGGATTCGCCGCAGCATAAGTCTCTATCATGTTCAGCACATCCTTCCATCCATAGATGCGCCAGCTCCCGCCATAGAGATAGGCCATCCCCTCATCCACCGGTCTGTTGATGGTCGCAGTAGGAACTATCCGGTGAAGCCGGCCATGCCACCAGTCATGTGTGTCCCAGGTATTGAATCCGTCCACGAACGGCTCGCCGGAAACGACTACCGTCCTGTTCCCATAGTCGCTGGAGAATTCCGCCAGAGCCGACCCATTGTAATCCGCCCGGAAGTCTTCGCCCAGCAGCTTCGTCGCCTCTACCCAGTTGTTACAGCAATAAAAGTCGATGGTAGTGCCAACGGCCTTCAGCCGCTTGTCATAGGAAGCTATTCCCCTGACAAATTCCTCAGCCTTCCGCACATTGATGGTCGTCTTATAATGGAACACGCAGTTCCCGATCGTCTTTTCCTTCCAGCCCACGGTATTTTGCTCCAACGGCGAGGAAACGATCCACCGATTGTTATCCCCCCTCCGCGCCAGCACCGTACAGCAAGCCCTGAGCATCGGCGTATCCTTGCGCATATCCATATAGTTTAGCTGAACCAGGCACTGGGCGCTGTCTAGGGAAACCACGTTCCCGAGATAACATTTGCAGGAAGCCGCACTATCCTGACGAAGATACCAGTCGATGCTGCGCAGCTCATCCATAAATACGGTGGTGGCAGGCAGCTCTGCCCTCGACACATACGCATTCATGCTATCCGGTTTTTTACGCTGGTCCAGCCAGTTTTCAAGACTGCCGATAAGCCCCGCCCGCGTCATCGAGTCCTTCGGCAGACGGATGCCGCGCGGAATGATAAGGGTCTGCACGGCGGAGGATTGAGCCAGGGCGGCGGAAGTCGACAAGACCACTGCCGCAAACAGGATATATTTCATCCAGGTAAGATACGATTTTATGGAATCTCTTTCTCGCCGCATCTCTGCGGAAACTACCGGAATGTTCCTCCACCACCTGCATTTCGCCTGGCGCACCCTCAGCCGCAATAAAGGATTCACCATCCTCCATATCTTCGGCCTGGCCACAGGCATCTGCGCCTGCATCGCCATCTACACCATGGTCTCCTACGAGCTCAGCTTCGACACCTTCCACCCCGGCGGCGATCGCATCTATCGGCTCGGCGGCAGGATAGAGGAACATGGAAGCGCCGGCTATGGCGATGAGGCCGCTCCCCCCACCGCCCGGGCCCTCCGCCAGGAGATGCCAGGGCTCGAAGCCGTCGCCCGCTACTACCACTATTCCGCGAAAGCGGCCATCCCCCAAAAGGATGGCGCCACCCGGGTCTTCGCCGCCCCGGAGAGATCGGTGGCCCCCATCCTCACCGACAGCGCCTATTTCACTATCTTCCATTATCACTGGCTCGCCGGCGACCCCGCCACCGCCCTAAACCACCCATTCTCTGTCGTGCTGACAGCCAATCAGGCCCGCAGATATTTCGGCCCCGCCTCGCCCGAAAGTTGGCTGAACCGCGAGATCATCTATGACGACTCGCTCCACGTCCACGTATCCGGCATCCTGAAAGACTGGACCGCCAACACCGACTTCCCTTATACCGATTTTATCGCCCTTTCTACTATCCCCGGCAGCCCCTTCCTGAATAGCCGCTTCCATCCCGATAGCTGGCAGGTCTTACACAACAACCCCTGGACCATAACGCTGATAAAGCTCGCCCCCCAAACCGATGCCGCCCGTTTCGAAGCCGGCCTCAAGCCGTTCATGCACCGCCATATCGACATCGACCCCTTCCTGCACCTCTTGAAATATTCTATCGTATTACAGCCCCTGGCCGACATTCACTTCAATGCCGCCTATGCCAATGACGGCACCCGCAAAGCGAATCGCCCGGCCCTTTATGCGCTCATGGGTTCCGCCGCTTTCATTCTCCTGCTGGCGATCATCAATTTTATCAATATCTCGACCGCCCAGTTCCATAGAAAGGTCAAAGACACCAGCATCCGGCGCTTCCTGGGTAGCAGCCGCTGGCAGTTGATGACCCGCTTCATCATAGAAACAGGCCTTATCATCTTACTGGCCACCCTCATCGCGATCCTGCTGGTCCGCCCCGTCTTCGCCGCCTTCCGCTCCTACTTGCCGCCAGAGCTCCATTTCCACCCCCTGGATTGGCCGGTCCTCCTCTTCGTCCTGCTGCTCGTCCTGCTCACTACCCTGCTCGCCGGCGCCTATCCCGCCCGCGTGCTCTCCCAAAGCCTGCCTCCGCGCCATTACACCGTCCGAAAAGCGCTTATCGTCTTTCAGTTTACCATCTCTCTCATCTTTATCATCGGCTCACTGGTGGTCGGCCGGCAGCTTCACTACATGCTGAATGCCAACCTTGGCTTTTCCAAAGACGCCATTTTAACGATCAGCGGCTATCCCTCCTCACGTCTCCGGCTGTTCGCACAGCAGGCCCGGCAGCTTCCCGGCATTACGGATCTCACCCGGCAAGGTCACGCCCCGGCAGGAGATGCCATGGTAGAGGGTCGCATCCAGCTGGCGAACCGCAAGGACAATGAGCAGATGGTATCCCTCCAGGCCGCCGACACGAACTTTCTTACCTTCTACCATATCCCCTTGCTGGCAGGCCGCAATATCCTGCCCGGTGATAGCTCCCTCGAAGTCGCCATCAACGACACCTACCGCCAGGCCCTTGGCTTCAAAGATCCCGGGGCAGCCCTCGGTCATTTCCTCACCTGGAACGGTCAGTCGCACCCCATCGTGGGCGTGATCGCCGACTTCCACACCAAATCCTTCCGCGATCCCATCTACCCGCTGC
>JAMFRX010000529.1 GCA_026224995.1 Puia dinghuensis | reverse complement strand
TGCCTGGGCCTGCACCGCGACCGGATGGAAAAGCTGATCACCATCAAGGCAAAGAAGAATCACAACGTCCGCATCGCGCTCGATCGGCAGGAAGAGTTCTCCAAAGAAAATGTAGTCATCCCAGCTTACCGTCCTGATTTTTCGCACATGACCGTCCTGAGATCTAAATAGATCCACCTCCACTATCCTCTCTTTTATTCGTCCCACTATCCTCCTTTAGTTTTTTCCAATCCACTACCTGGCCTCATAGCGCAAATATCCTCTTAAGAATACTACAGTCGCTGTGAATAAGAATACACCTGACAACACGATCAGGACCCTGCCCAGAACGCAGATATATAATATCCCAAAGAGAACCAGACATAGCTTTAGATAGTCCCCTGTAGCCAAAGGCACGGCACTTAGCAGGCTATAGAGCAATAGCAGCAGGCTATACGCCGACACGATGAACCGCAATGAATCCACTACCCGGATGGGATTTGGCGTCAGCCAGCCCAGCGTCAGCATTTCCGGTAAGAGGAGCAATGCGCAGAAGAGGCCGGCTTGTGCAAGACGGCAGATCAGCGACACCGGCAGCGCCCGGTACCAGCGCATTGGCATGTCCTCCATCTCCCGGCAACGGTAGAGCAATAGCCCATGGGCAATACCGACCAGTATGCCACATTCCGCCGGGAACTGGAAGCCCTGGTGCTAGCGACGCCTTGCCCGCGTGCGGGATGCGCAAGGCGCCAGGCATAGCGCGCTGCTCCCAGCAGGATGAGCAGCGCCACGTAAAGCATCACCCAAAGTACGGCGCCATAGGATCGTCTGTGCCAGCCCACCGCGGCTACGATCAGCGCATAGCCCCAAACCGGCAGCAGCAGCAACACCTGGATGCGCAGAAAGTGGCCATAGATCCTGCCCCGCGGCAAGCCCGCCAGCTTATACAAGAAACCATATTCCGGCGCCGCCAGGCTGTCTGTCACGAACCGGTGGCATTTTTCCGCATAGCCCAGCCAGGCCAGCCCTACAAGCGCCAGGAAGGCTGGCGCCTGCAGCATGCCCAGGATCAACGCATAATGGTAGGCCAGCTGCATGGAGGGCGCGATCACCCCGAAGAAGACCAGGAAGATAAAGAGAAAGAAACCCGACTGGCGGCGGTAAAATTCCCTAACGAATATTTTATTCAATATAACCTTCATAATTATCACTCAGTTACCCAGATAGATCGATCGATAACCTTCAATGTAATGGCATCCGGCAACAGATCCCCGGTGCTATCCTGGTGCGAGCTCAGCAGAAAAGCCGTGCCATAGAGGCGGTGATACTCGCCGACGATCGCCTGCAATGCCGTTATCCCGGCCTCGTCGAGCGTGATAAAAGGTTCATCCAGGGCCACCAGGGCCGGCCGCCCCAGCAAGGCCAGGAGCAGGGAGAACTTCTTGGTCATCCCGCTGGACCAGCCTGCCGTCTTGGTGCCAATCCAGGGACCGATGCCCAGGAGCCTGCAAAGCTCGGCGACCTGTTTGGGCTCGGGATGCAGGATCGAGCCATAAAAGCCGAGCAGGTCGTCGCCGGTGAGAAAACCCGGATACAGGGGTTCGGCATCTGCCCAGGCGACGTGGCGTCGATACGCCACCGGTTCCTTTCGCAGGCTATGCCCGAGCAGCCGGATATCGCCCTCAAAAGGAAGGATGCCGGCGACGATCCGCAGCAGGGTCGTCTTACCGGATCCGTTAGCCCCCTGTAGCCAGTATAGGCCCGCGTTCAGCCGCAGGCCGGAGATCTCCAGCACCGGGGTCACCCCATAAGTTTTTCGAACATTCGTAAATTCAAGCATGGGGAATTGGTCGCACGGAGATCCCAAATGTTTCAGTCCTCAGCTGGCTTTTCCATATTCGCTGGGCGAACGGCCAAACTGTTTCTTGAATTCCCGGCTGAAATATTTGGTGTCGGTGAAGCCGATCTCCCCGGCCGTCTGCTGGACCGACTGACCGCCATGCAGGAGCTGGGCGGCCTTCTGAAGGCGGATGAATTTGATATAGTCGTTGACCGACATGTTCGTGACGGCCTTGAGCTTCTTGTACAGCACCGGCTGGCTCATGCCCATCTTCGCTGACAGCCAGGGAATGGCAAATTCTGGATCGGCCATATGCTCTTCGATGAAACGGGTGATCTTTTCAAGAAAAGGGTCTTCGGACAGGCCGGCGGGAGTCTCATGGGGTTGCAGCACCACCAGCGGAGTGAATTTCTGCCGCATGGCTTCCCGGGTGGCGATCAGGTTGTGGATATGCAGCTCCAGCACCTGGATGCTGAAGGGTTTTACGAGATAGATATCCGCGCCCGTTTCCAGCCCGCTGACCTGGTGCTCGTGGGCGGCCTTGGCGGTAAGGAGGATCACGGGAATATGACTGGTCCTCGGATCCGCTTTCAGCCGGGTCGTCAGCGTCAGCCCATCCAAGCCTGGCATCATGATATCGCTGATCACGAGGTCGGGTATCTGCTCGATGGCCGTCTCCCAGGCCGTCAGGCCGTTGTCGCAGGCGATCACCTGGTAGGCTTTGTCCAACGACTGGACCACAAAGGACCGGAGCTCGGCGTTGTCCTCGGCCACCAACAGGGTATAGCTGCCTTTTCCCC
>JAMFRX010000528.1 GCA_026224995.1 Puia dinghuensis | reverse complement strand
GACGCTGATGCTGCTGCGCAACTTCAGTCCCGGCAGGAAGGTCAATTCTCCATAGAGGTTGCCGATGGTCCGCCAGCCCACGGCGTTGTTGTTGAGGTTTTTGATGAGGGCTATGGGGTTGTCGAAGCTGCCATAGCGGGCATATGTTCCGTCAGCATTATAGATGGGCAGGTAGCTGCGGGTAAAGAGGGCCGAATTGATCACGCCCTGCGGGTTGTTATCGTTGCTGCTTACGTTGCGCCAGTTGCGTGTGATGTTGAGACTGGTTCCTATCTTGAGGAAGCTGGAGACGTAGTTGTCATAATTCAGCCTTGCGGTATACCGTTCGTAGTTGGAGGGCTTGACGATGGATTCCTGACGGAGGTAGCCGAGGCCGGCGTAATAGGTGCTTTTGTCGCTGCCGCCCTGAACGGATAGCTGATAGTTGTTGGTAGGCGCCGTACGGAAGATGTCCTTGATGCGGTCGTATGTCGGCAGGGTGTCCGGGTTAGAGAAAGGAAGGGTGACGGTGGCCGGGTTCTGGCCATTATCGACCGCGGTGTTGATGGTCGACTCATTAGTAAGGAGCCCCGTTTCCGGGCCGTTGGTGACCTTGAATTTCTTGATCGCGTCCGACCAGCCGTGATAGACATTGAAACCGACCTTGGGTTTAGCATTGAGGCGACCGCGTTTGGTGGTGACCAGGATAACGCCATTGGCGCCGAGCGAACCGTAGATGGCAGTGGCGTTGGCATCCTTGAGGATCTGGATGCTTTCGATGTCGGAAGGGTTGATATCTGCCAGCGGGTTGGATTGTTCCTGATTTCCGCTACCTGTTTGGATGGGTTCGGCGGTGCTCACAAAAACGCCGTCGATCACATAAAGCGGGTCTACGGCCGCATTTATTGAATTATTACCACGAACGCGGAAGGTGATGCCGGCGCCCGGGACGCCGGAGTTGGATACCACCTGCACGCCTGCCGTTTTCCCTTGCAGGAGTTGGTTGAATCCGGCTTCCGGGATATCCTGGATGGCGGCGCCGCTCACTGTGGCGATGCTGCCGGCGATGTATTTCCGGTTCTGAATGCTATAGCCGGTGACGATCACGTCGTCCAGCTGCCGGGTGCTTTTTTTCAGCAGTATGTCGGAGGCGCTGCGGGCGTCGAGGGTCTGGGTTTCGTAGCCGTTATAGGATATTTGTAAGAATTTGTCATCCGGTCCGAGGATAAGATGGTAAGTTCCATCCGGTCCTGTGGTCGTGCCGCGATGGGTTCCCTTGACGGAAATGCTTACGCCGGCGAGTCCTTCCCTTCCCTCTTCGGAAGTCACTTTGCCTGCTATTGGGATGCGGCCGTCCTGGGCGCGGGCGAATTCCGCTATAAAAAATAAGAATAGTAAGATGTATCTCATAAGCGTTAATTTTTATTAGTCTACTAATTTGGTAGACAAAAGTATTTACAAAAAACTGGCTTTACCAAAAAATAGCCGGAAATATTTTTTGGCCGACAAAATCATATCTTTAGTTATCACATGAATGTCCAGACGTATATCCCTAAAGAGCCCCTGAAGGAATTTGTCTACTCCATCCATTTTATAAGTGGGAATGAGAGTGGGACGGGTGTCGCTTTTCCGAGGATGCACCAGGTGATCATCATCAATTTGGGGAGCCGCTTTTCGTCTTCGGATGTTTACGCACCTGCAGCAAACGCGGTCGTACGGGAAACAGGTTCTGCCGTCTGGATAAATGGCAAGCAGGATGATCCCTTCTTGCTGGGAAACACGGGTGTCACGGCCATGTATGCTATTGGGCTAAAGCTGGGGATGGCGCCTTATTTCGCGAACCTGCCGGCTATCGAAACAAATAATCTGGCCCTTGAGGCGGAGAGCTGGGCCTCGTACGAGATCTTTGAGCTGCAGCAGCAGCTGCTGGAATGCGACTCCGTTGCCGCGGGCTTTTTGTTGATTGAAAATTACCTGCTGCGCTTGTTAAAAGGAAAGGACCTTTCGGACCTGGAGCGAGTGAAATGGCTGGGCCGCGCTATGCATACCCAGACAGTAGGCGAGATGTGCAGGAGCCTGGGGGTGACGAGAAAGTGGCTGCGCAGCGAGGCACAGCATTATTTTGGCGGTTCGGTGAAGAACATCCAGGGGATCATCCGGCTGAACCGCACGCTGATGACAATCGCGGAGGCGACGACGGGCACAAGCCGGCCTGTTAACGGGGGGAACGGATCGCTCTCATCGCTGCACGAGTATTTTGACCAGGCGCACTTTATCCATGATTTCAAGGCCCGTACGGGCATTACTCCGCTGCAGTACCGGCGCCTCTGCCGGCAGTTCCCTTTCATCGCTAAGACCCCAAATTTCATTGCAATTCCGCGGGAAACATTTTTACAATTTATTTCGGGCTAAGGCTTGTAGTTTAGCAAAAAAACTAAATTATGACCCCATCTATTGGTAACCCGGTAGTTCATTTCGAGATCGGGTGCAAGGACCTGGAAGTCACGACAGGCTTTTACACGAAGCTATTTGGCTGGACGGCCACATCTATTCCCTATGCTTCCCTGCTGGAAACCCATACCCAGAAAGGTATTCCGGGGCATATTACGGCCCTTGGCCATGAACCGCACCAATATGTGACATTTTACATCGAGGTGGACGACATAGACGAAACATTAACGCGGATCGAAGCGGCTGGCGGAAAGAAGCTGATCGGGCCGGTTCCGTTGCCTGACGGAAAGAAGTTTGCGTGGTTCAATGATCCCGGGGGGAATATGGTGGCGTTGATCACTAAGGTCTAGCTGGGATGTTCTTCAGCAGCTGCAGTGCCCCTTCGGCGAGCAGGGGGGCGCCGTATTTGATGCAGTCCTCGTTGAATGTCACCCGGGGGTGGTGGAGGAAGAATTCATTTTGCTCCGCTTTGGCGCCCAGGAAGTAGAACTGGGCGGGCATTTTTCGTGAATAGAAAGAGAAGTCTTCGCCTACGAGGTAGGCCAGGCTTTCTACGATATTGTCTTTTCCGAATAGTTTTGTTTGGATGGGAGCCAGCTGTTCGTGGATCTGCGCATCGTTGAGCAGACTGGGATAGTAAGCGCTGAAGTGGAGGTCTATCCGGCAGCCGAATTTGGCTTCCAGCGTCTGGGCCAGGGTGCGCATCTTCGTCACCACCTGGTTGTAGACAGCGAGCTGGACGGTGCGCATGGAGCCTTGCAGGAGCAGGTCGGAAGGGATGACGTTGAAGCTTGGCCTGGCGAGGGTTTCTACATGGGTGATGGCCAGGACGGCTGTCGGCGGGTCGGGCTGAGGGCCGACGAGGGCGTGGGCGGCGGTGATGAGCTCGGCGGCGATGGCGACGGGGTCTATGACATGCTTCATGGCTCCCGGATGGCCGCCTTTACCGTGGATGTGGAAGGCGAAGTTACCGACGTTGGCGAGGGCTTCGCCGTTGCGATAGCCCAGGGCGCCTACTGCCAATAAGGGATGTACATGCAGGCCCAGTGCGGCCCGGGCGTCGTCGATCAGCCCGCTTTCCATGATGAGCTGGCCACCGGACTTGCCTGGTTCGGGGCTGCGGAGGTTGCCTTCCTCCGAGGGCTGGAAGACGAATTTTACGGTTCCCTGAAAATCGGCATTTTTCAACAGGTGGGCGGCGCCGAGGAGCATGGTCATGTGCAGGTCGTGGCCACAGGCATGCATGACGCCATCCGTTTTGGAATGGTAGGTTACACCCGTGTCTTCCTGCACTGGCAGGGCATCCATATCGGCACGGAGCATGACGGTGGGGCCTTCACCTTTCTTGAGCGTTGCGACGAGGCCGGTGACGGCGACGTGGTCCACGGGTATATTCAGCTCCTTCAGCTGAGATTCCAGCAGGGCGGATGTTTGGAACTCCAGAAAGCCTAGTTCGGGATTGGAATGAAGCTGGCGCCTTATATGCACCAGCTTATCGAAAAGTTGTGTTTCCATGACGGTGCCGAAGGTACGACAATCGGCTGGCTATAGAACCTGTTCGGCCGTCTCGATGTCCCAATGGGCGAGGAGGAGCTCGAAACGATGCTGTTCGGACTTACCGAGGGCGTCGAGGTCGGGGAAGAGCAGCTTCTTATATGGCGTGACGAGGTCTTCGTCGAACGCTTTTTCTACATTCTTAAAGGTGACGGTTACGCGGAAGTCCCAGCGGGTCTCTTCGCCACTGTGGAAGCGGGGCGATTCGGCTTTGATGCTGATGACGTCGCCTTTCTCCTGTGCTTTCTTGAGCAAGGGATAGTGGTTGGTCTTCCAGAGCTTGATGAACTCGTCGGCGTAGCCCCATTTTACGCGGTAGTAGCTTTCGATGGTGAAGTAGCTCGACTGCTGGGCGGCGGCGCGGGTCATGGGGAGGGCGAACAGGAGGACGAGCAGGGCTGGGATGAGCCGGGTGCGAATGGAGGTGGTGGTAGTGTTCATTATAATCGGTTTTTGATAATACAAAGATCAGGGTTGCCAGAATAATTTAGCGGATAGAACGTCCTGGCCGCCGGGAAGGGCTTTGACAGCTGCCGCCCAGTTGGTCGGGTTGGAGGTCTGTTCGGCTGGTGGGTAGTTGAGCCTTAGTGGTAGGTTGCCGAGGGCGCCGACCGGTGGGCTGACCAGGTCGAGGTTGGGGTAGCCGAGGCGGCGGATCTCCGTCCAGGAATCCCAGTTGCGGTTGGCGAAGGCGAGCCACTTCTGGTAGCCGATCTTCTGACGCCAGGTTCCGGCGGCGGTCGCATAGGCGACGGCTGACTGGGTCAGATATGCTTGAGCGTCGGTGGCGCTGCCGCCCCAGTATGCTATGGAGGCGGTGATGGCGCTATCGTAATGCTGTTCCGCGGTGCCGCCTACGGCGATGCCGCGTTCGACGGCTTCTGCCAGGAGGAATTCTGTCTCGGCATGGTCCAGGATGTCGCCGGGGAAGGTAGCCGACAGCCATTGGGCGGAGAAAGAAGAAAGGGTTGTGGAGGTGTTACCCGCACCGGCGATGCCGCCGGAGTACCCGCCATTGGGATCCTTTGTAAAGAACAGCGGAAGCCGGGGATCGTTCCAGGCTTGCAGGGTCTGGATGAAATACGATGCCGGGCTATAGTAGTGCAGGTTGGTACCATTGACGAGATCCTGCCAGATGGGATTGGAGTTGATGACAGACGTGGAGCTATAGGGCAGCGTGGCGTTGTCGGTATTGGAAGTGAAGACGCCTGTGGTCACGGCTTCCTGTACCTTGGTGGCGGCAGTGGGGGCGTCTACGTCGGCGATCAGCAGGGAGAGCTTGAGCTTGAGGGTTGCGGCGAATTTTTTCCACTGGCCGATATCGCCCTGGT
>JAMFRX010000527.1 GCA_026224995.1 Puia dinghuensis | reverse complement strand
CTTCAGATGGTTTGAAGGTGAAAAAGCTCAATTTAGGTTCGTACCCTATGATTGGGCTTTTCTTTTTATGTTCGAGCTCCCGACTTAGGCATTCAACCTATGATTGGGCTTTTCTTTTTTCATTCGGCCTCCCGACTTAGGCATTCAACCTATGATTGGGCTTTTCTTTTTGTATTCACCTTTAGAATTGCCAAGCAATATACTGCGCCAGCAGGCCGACGAAGAGGCCGGACCAGACTTCGAATTCGCTATGGGCCGAGAGGATCAGGCGGGAAGTGCAGACCAGCCCGGTCACCACGAGGGCGACCGCAATAAAGAGGCCCGATCCATACACATCGTTGAAGCCGAACAGGTAGGAGAACATCAGCGCCCCGCCCATAGCGATGGCGTGCATGCTTATCTTAAAGAAGATATTGCAGATCCAGCCGCCGCAGATAGCCAGGAAGGAGCCCAGCAGGAAATGGATGGCGACGGGGGGAATGTCGGAAAGGTTTTTGAATACGATCCAGGTCCACCAGTAAAAGATCATGGCCAAGATATACGGGATGATCCTTTCTTTTTCGTCCCGGAGCAACAGCGACTTGACAAGCTTGAGCCGCCACGCGAGGAAGACGGAAAAGGCCGGCAGGAAGGTATTGCAGAGAACGATATTGAGGAACCGGAACACCCTGGTCTGGTGGTCGAAGCCGGCAAAGGCATAGGGATGGAAAAAGATAAGGAATGCCATGACATAGGCATTGATGAACAGCGGATGAAAGAGATAAGAGATAATATGGGCCGGCAGCCGCAGCGAGGCGCTGGCGGGCGCAGGACCTTCCGTATTGCCGGGTGTGGCTATAGTTGGGTTGCTCATAATTCCTTCCGGAGTCTTGCGACAGGAATATTTAGTTGTTCGCGGTATTTGGCTACGGTGCGGCGGGCAATGTTGTAGCCCTTTTCCTGTAGCAGCTCGGTGAGCTTTTCGTCGCTTAATGGCTTCTTCTTGCTTTCGCCTTCTATGAGGTCGCTCAGGATCTTTTTGACTTCCCGTGTCGATACCTCTTCGCCGCTGTCCGTGCTGAGCGATTCGCTAAAGAAGAATTTGAGCCGGTAGGTTCCGAATTCCGTTTGAACGAACTTGCTGTTGGCCACGCGGCTGACGGTGGAGATATCCAGGGCGGTCCGTTCGGCGATGTCTTTGAGGATCATGGGCCGCAGCGTCGTCTCATCCCCCGTGAGGAAGAAATCGTGCTGGTAGTCCATGATCGTATGCATGGTGTTGTAGAGGGTCTGTTGGCGTTGCTTGATCGCGTCTATGAACCATTTGGCCGCATCTATCTTCTGCTTGATGAAGAGCACGGCCTCTTTCTGGCGCTTGTCCTTCTTGCTGCCCCGGTCATATTCCTTGAGCATTTCCTTATACCCTTCGCTGATGCGCAGGTCGGGAGCATTCTTGCTGTTGAGGGAGAGCTCTAATTTGCCGGCGTTGTTGGCGATGAAGAAGTCGGGGATCACATAGCTTTCGGCCTTGTTGACCTCGGTGATGTCGCCGCCTGGCTTGGGGTTGAGCTTGATGATCTGGTTGATGACGTCCTTGAGCTGCTCGTCTGTGAGGTTGAGGCCCCGCTGGATCTTGTCATAGTGCTTTTTGGTGAACTCGTCGAAGTAGTAGGTGAGTACATCGATGGCCATGTCCACGCTCCTGACGCCGTTCTTCTTGCGATGCAGCTGGTTGAGCAGGCATTCCTGCAGGTCACGGGCCGCAACGCCCGCCGGGTCGAACGTCTGGATCTTCTTGATCAGCGATTCTATTTCCTCTTCCGAGGTCTCTATGTTCTGGCGGAACGCCAGGTCATCGGCAATGGAAGCTGTTTCCCGGCGCAGGTAGCCGTCGTCGTCGATGCTGCCGACGATCTGTTCGGCAATCTTGCGCGTGCGGTCATCCACTACCAGCATCCCAAGCTGATCCAGCAACACTTCGTGAAACGAGGTCTCCACCCTATGTGGCATTGTCCGGTCCTCGTCGGCATCGGGATAGTTGTCATCGCGGAGCTTGTAGTCGGCTACATCGTCATCGGAGTCGTTGACATATTCGCTGATATCGATATTCTCGTAGTCATCCTCGCTCCCATCCTTCTCTTCGTATTCATCAGTTTCGAATTCTTCCTTTCCATCCTCCATTCCATCCTCATGGTCCTCCGTTACCTCAAGTGCCGGGTTCTCTTCCAGCTCCTCCTTGATCCGCTCCTCCAGGTTAGCCGTAGGCACCTGCAGCAATTTCATCAGCTGAATCTGCTGAGGAGATAATTTTTGGAGTAGTTTTTGCTGTAATGATTGACTTAAAGACATGTATATCAGGGGTTTTGCTATACCCCCATCAGCCTTTTACGGCAGAGGGGGCGCGGACCACAAAAATCAGGCCGTAAATTTACGTAAAAAGCAAGGATCAACCGTGCAACGAATAAAAACTTTTCTTGTTGTATGTTTCTCAATACTTACGGTGGTCGTAAGCGGCCAGGCATTTCCCCCTGCCCCTGTGGATAAAATTATCCCGGAACGGCTTGTGTTGACCCGCGTCAGTTCCGGCCCGGACTTGAATTTTAGCCTTGTGAGGGAAGCCGGCGGATCGGTTCCCAGCCAGCTGGGGTATGCGGCTCTCCTGGTGCCGGCCATACCGGAGAAAGGCCCAGCTCCCCCCTTCCGAGTCACAGGCGGCGGTGACTATCCGGGTGTGGGGTCTTATCCCGGCGGAGATTACTATGTCAGCCATTTGGGCTTCTTCTGCAAACGAGAGCTGGAGTTCGAGAAGGCCACCCGTCTTCCGCTACGCTTTAGGCTCGGTTCCCTGGATCAATGTAACAAGCTGGAAGGAAAGTAGGCTTTCGTCCTATCATTCAAGGCTTCGCCTGGTGAGCGCCTGGCTATAGGCCTGGATATTGGCGCGGATCAGCCTTTCCAGGCGATGGCGGACGGCGCTGCTGCCCGTGTCGGCTAAAAGGTTATCCCGGAGGGTGCTGTCAGTGGTATACCGGTAGAGATAGCTGCTCTTGTCCTGTACGGGATCAAAGCCAAGAATATACTCATTTGTTATAAGCTGGTAATTTTCGTAGAGCCGGTTGATCACATAGCGATCTGCGGCCGACCCTGTTGTATCCAGCAGGCTTCTGCCGAAGCCGCTGTAAGTGCCCTTATAGCCGAGAAGGTCCAGGATCGTGGGAGCGAGATCTACCTGGCCGGCGACCTGGGGGCGGATGCTGCCCGTGTCGTGGGCCGGATCATAGACGATGATGGGGATGGTGCAGTTATTAAGGTAAGAGAATACCGTCCGGCTGTCGGGAGTGAACCAGTGGTCGGCACAAAAGACGAAAATGGTGTTGCGAAACCAGGGCATTTGGCGGCAGGTGGAAAAGAACTGCTGCAGGGCATAGTCCGTGTAGGCGATACCGCGTTGCGCCGGAGACTGGTCCGGAAAGTCGAAGCGGGCGCGGAGGGCGGGCGGGATGGTAAAGGGCGAATGCGCGGAGATGGTGAAGAAGGTCGCGAAGAAAGGCTGGGGCTTCGTCGAAAGGATGCGTGCACCATATTGCAGGAAGGGCTCATCGAAGATGCCCCAGTTGCCATCGTAGAATCGATCGTCATTAAAATCATCCTGCCAGTAAGCATGATCGAGCCCGGCCATATGGGCAAATTTTCCGAAACCGAAATGGTCTCTTCCCGCCCCCATGAGAAAGTTGGTGTTATAGCCTTTTTCTTTCAGGATATTTCCGATGCTATACAGCGGCGTATTGGCAAAAGGGGAATAGAAAAACGGTTCGTCCGTCAACGCCGGAAGGCCCCCCAGGATTGCCACGATGCCCTGGTTGGAGCTGAAGCCGTTGGCAAAAGAATGAGGGAAGAACATGCTTTTCCGGATCAGGGAATCGAGAAAGGGGGTATGGGCTTTTTGGGGATCTCCCGGCATCACATAAGCGCGGGAGAAGCTTTCCAGGATAAATACGACCACATTCTTTTTTTGAAAGCCTGGCGCCCCATTGGCAGGGGACAGGTTATGGTTAGTCTTGACGATACTGGCCAGCTCTTCCTGAGAGAAGTACGCGACAGGCTTTAGCTCCCGCGACCTGTGGAGGCAGGAATAGATCCATGTCAACAGGCTGTTTTGGGCGAGAGGCAGCGCCCGGGGCGAGATGGAAAGCAGCGGAGTGGAAGGAATGATGGGCCGCCCGGGAAGCCCGGTGGATAATAGCAGGAACGCGCACAAGGCAAGCTGGAGGAGGAGCAGGGATACCGGGGATGAGCGGCGTTCGCCGCCAGGCTCAGGGAGGAGCTTCGCCATTTTTACGATGGCGATGACTAAGAGGGCAAAGACCAGCAGAATGGGCCAGTAGCCAGCCAGGATGCTTTTGAAGGAAGACAAGGAATCACCCAGGACGAAACCAATGTCAAGGTTGGCGCGATGACGGTCAAAGCTGAAATATCCGATGTCGATGCAGTTTAGCGCCAGCGCCAGGATGTTGCCGGCAATAAAGAAGGCCCTGGCAAAAAAGATCAGTGGCCGCCGGATACCGGGCCTGGTCATCCAGGCCATCAAAGCCATGAGAAGGATAGTAGGAAGATTAACGATGCACAGGCTTAGCCAGTCTTGTTGTAAACTCCTGAAAAAGATGAGGCCGGCCTCGCGCGAATAAACCTCCGCAAACAAGGCCCGATTATAAAACCAGAACCAGCATTGCAGCAGTAGATGGATGCCCAGCAAGGCGATCGCCAGCAAGAAGGTTCGTTTATACATTGTCGCAAAATAGAAAATTTAACGCTTACTTTGTGCTCATAATCAAGCGCCCTCCCATAAATGCCGCAGCCGGCAAACGTTATTATCCCTGTCTCTCAGGGCTAAGGGCCATCGCCGCCCTTACGGTCTTGTTTACTCATATAGAGCGTATCCGTCAGCCATTGGGCATGCCCGGGCTCATAGATCTCAAGTTCAATGAATTTCTGGGCGGCATGGCGGTGACCTTCTTTTTTGTCCTGAGCGGTTTCCTGATCACATCGCTGCTGCTGAGCGAGAAAGCGGCAATGGGAACCATCCGGGTAGGTCGATTCCTTACCAACCGGGCGCTGCGCATCTGGCCTTTGTATTACCTGGTCGTGGCTTCGGGATATATCGTTTCCTTTTTATTCTGGGATATTCCGAAAAACCCGTTTGAGAACGGGCTTATCCTGAGTATGCTGCTGCTGCCCAATGTGGCCTTTGCCTTCGACCTGCTACCCGCGATATTGATCCACATCTGGTCCATTGGCACGGAAGAGCAATTCTATCTTGTCTGGCCTTTTTTGTTGAAGCATCTGGAGGAAAGGAAGCTGGTCCGGCTTTTCTTAGCTATCATCCTCTTTTGGCTGGTGGCCAGGGGAATAGTCCATTTGCTCGGCGACGATTACCGCTGGCTCAATATCCTTCTTTTTCGTACGCGGATAGATTGTATGGCCGTAGGTGGGCTCGCCGCTTTGCTGCTGTTTTACCAGGAAGGGGCGGTACGTCAATGGACGAGGCTCTACCAGCTCGTCGTTCATTCGGCTACGGGTTGGTTTGTGGCGGCCGGCTTTATCCTGCTGCTACTTATGAGCTACCGATGTCATGTAAGCCTCTACCAATTATATTCTCTTGCTTTCGCCATCCTGATCATCCGGGTGGTCAGACGGCCTGTGAGGTGGCTGGAATCAAGCATCCTTCGTTATCTGGGGAAGATCTCCTTTGGCATTTACATGCTGCAGCAATTCGTTATCTTCTTTTTGTTCAGGGCATGGATAGAAAACCAACCAGCGGCGCTGAGCGGCCGGCTGCCCGGCGTCGGCATCTTTGCGCTCTCGGCGCTGCTGACGATTGGGCTGGCTGCGCTTAGCTATACTTTTTTTGAAAGCTGGTTCCTGAAAAGAAAGGTTTAGGCGACAGGCGATTTTTCGCGCGTGAGTGTTTTCTTCGCTGCTGCCACGATCTTCTCTCCTTTTTCTTTTGTTTGCTCTTCGGTCCACAACAAGCCGATGGCCGTCGAGACGCAGCGGCTCATGATCTTGTCGCTGGCGGGAAACCCGTCCGGCTTCAAGATGCGAAGGGCTTTCTTTTGTTCTTCGTTGAGGTTGTTGAGCGTTGACCCCTGACGTAGATGATCCCACTTGCGGAAATAATGCCAGTTGTTATCATACCAGTAGAAGTTGCCGGCCAGGATGTTCTGTTGCTTGAGCTCGGCTATGACGGCGCGGGTAGCCTCTTCCGTGGGCAGGAACCAGGAGAGGAAGGTATAGCTGTCGCCTTCAGGGTCTGGAAGGCGGCGGAAGCTGATACCGGGTATGGTGGAGAGGATGGCTTTTAGCTGACTGTGGTTCTTCTGCTGAATGGCCAAAAAGCGATCCAGCTTACGGATCTGCGCCAGGCCTACGGCGGCGTGCAGCTCGGAGATGCGGAAGTTGTAGCCGATATAGGGGTGGAGGTCGGCGCCGCGGTCGGTGCCTTTATGGTCATGGCCATGGTCGGTATAGGCGTCGCATTTGATGGCCAGGGTTTCGTCGTTGGTGAGGACGGCGCCGCCTTCGGCGCAGGTGATCGTTTTTACGAAGTCGAAGGAGAGCGTTCCCGCATGGCCTATCGTCCCGAGATGGCGGCCCTTGTAGCTGGCGCCGGTGCTCTGGCAGGCGTCTTCGAGGAGCAGCAGGTCATGTTCTTTGCAGATCTGCAGCAAGGGGTCCAGGTCGGCCATGGCGCCGCACATATGCACCGGCATGACACATTTGGTGCGGGGGGTTATGGCCCGGCGGACGGCATCGGGATCCAGGGTCAGGGTATCGTCGACATCGACCAGTACGGGGATGGCGCCCACGCCCAGGACGGATTCGAAGCTGGCTACAAAGGTAAAAACGGGCATGATCACCTCGTCGCCGGCGCCTATACCCAGACTTGCCAACGCAGTGGACACGGCGGTAGTGCCGCTTGAGGTCAGCTGGGCAAAGCTGCAGCCCAGGCGGCTGCAGATAGCGGCTTCCAGCTCTTTGGATTTCCAGATATTTTTTCGGGGGCCGTCGAAACCGTAGCGCATGAGAATACCGGTTTCCAGGACGTCGTCGATCTCTTTGCGTTCTTCGGGGCCGAATAGTTCGAAGCCGGGCATAGATAAAAATTTAGTTTGTAAAGTTAGAGAAAAGTAATGGAACGGGTCGGCTTTCGACGTTGTTCCGGCTGATGGCAGTGGCAAAGTAATAATGGACCGGGCCTTTTTGTTCTGCGGGGCCGCGATGGACGGTAAAGCCCGCCACCGGGTCGTAGGGGATGAAGGCGGAGGCGTGGATGGAGTCGATGTCCACCGTTGCCGAATCGGACTGGTAGATGGCAAAACCACGCAGCGAGTCTTCGGCCGCCCCTTTCGATAGCCAGGCCGTGGCGGAGTTGTCTTTGGGGTCGTATTCGGTATGGAGGAGCGGATCGTGCGGCCGGATAGAATCGATCCAGGGCATCGGGGGGATGAGGGCGGGATAGCTATAATAGTTATTCCGCAGGCTGTCGCACCAGCCATAAGGGTTGTGGTTGAAGGAGCTGCTGCTGAAATAGACGGCGCCCTGGACGGTGGGGTAGGTGCGCATGGCCTGGATCTGGCGGGGGATCTGGGTTGGGTCTCGCCAGGCGGCATTTTCGCCTGCTTTGTAGATGCCCAGGCCGATATAGCAATGCCTGCCGTAGCTGTGACGGGCCCACCAGTCCAGCAGCGGGCCGTAGGGCGCGTGGGAATGGCTGAACTCGAAGTAGATCTGCGGCACGACATAATCGATCCATCCCTGCTTAAGCCAGAGCAGGATATTGGCATAGAGGTTATCGTAGTCCGTTACGCCGCCGCGGGTCTCGCTGCCTTCCGGGTCCTGCCAGCTGTTGCGCCAGATGGCGAAGGGGCTGATCCCGAATTTGCAATACGGCTTTTCCGCTTTTATCGCCTGGCCGATATGGAGTATGACGGAGTCGACATTGCTGCGCCTCCAGTCGCCTTTGGAAAGGCCGTTGCCATAGCGTGCATAGGTGGGGCTATCGGGAAAGTCCTTTCCCGGCTTGCCGCCTTCTACGATATCATAGGGATAGAAATAATCGTCGAAGTGGAGCGCGTCGATATCATAACGATGCACGATGTCGCGGATGACCCTGGTGACATATTCCTGGACTTCTTTGTTGCCCGGGTCGAAATAAAGGGTATTCTCGAAGCGCACGAACCATTCCGGGTGCTGGCGGGTGATATGGTCAGGGGCGACGGAGGACCTGCCGATGGTCTTCACGGCCCGATAGGGATTGCACCAGGCGTGAAACTCCATCCCCCGGCGGTGTGTCTCTTCGATCATGAACTCCAGGGGGTCGTAATAGGGCGAGGGGGCCTTGCCCTGAACGCCGGTGAGCCATTCGCTCCAGGGTTCATAGGGTGAGGGGAAGAAGGCGTCGGCAGCCGGCCGGATCTGGACCACCACCGCATTGAAGCCATTGCGCTTGTGCATGTCCAGCAGGCGGGTGAACTCCACTTTCTGGCTGTCGACGGGTAACCCTTTTTTTGAAGGCCAGTCGATATTCTCTACGGACGCCACCCAGGCGGCCCGGAACTCATATTTAGGCTGCGACGGCGCGGGGAGGGACGGCTGAAGAGGCTGCGCCGAGGCAGATAAGGCGATCCCGGTGAACATTACGGCCAGCAGTAGGGTCATGGTGTTGCGGAGCTTATCCAGAAGGCCGTTGAGGGTCTTCGTCTCTTCTTCGGACAGGCTGGCCATGATCTTGTCCGCACCGTCTTCGAAGGGATCGATCTTTTCCAGGAGCTTCCGGCCCTTGGGTGTGATGACTACGTCTACGAGACGGCGGTCCTCTCCGTTGGGCGTCTTCTTCACCAATCCTTTTTTCAGGAGCCGGTCCACGATGCGGCTGGTATCGCTCATCTTGTCCAGCATGCGCTGGCGGATCTGCAGAGTAGACAGCGGCTTGCCCTCGCCGCGCAGGATGCGGAGGATGTTGAACTGCCGCGGCGTGATCTCCCACTCATCGAAGATCGAGTCGATCCTCTCCGAGAGCCAGTTGTAGGTGTAGATGATGTTGATCCTCGCTTTCTGATATTCGGTACGGAATTTCCGTTGGTTTATTTCGTTTTCTAGTGCCATATAGTTGATTTAGTCCTCCCATACTCTGGTGCCTTCGCTGCAGTTGGCGCAAATGTCTATGTTCTTCCTGCTCTTAAGGATCTGGCGGCGGAACTCTACATATTTCTCGTTTTGCCAGACCGCCTTGAAGGGCATGCCTTTCAGGTCACCGAGGGGATGCTGGGCATCCTTATCGAAGCAGCAGGGCACTACCAGGCCGTCCCAGGTGATGACGGTAGTATGCCAGAGACGCCAGCAGTGGTTATCCAACGTATTTTTAGTAACAAATTCGCCGTTCTTATCTTTCCGGTAGCGGCTGTATCTTTCGTTGGTCGGGATCAGGCCGTTGGGGTCGTTCTGATAGTCATAGACCTGGGCCGTCTTGAACCGGACCTCGTCTACGCCGACCTCTTTGGCCAGGCGCCGGACCTCATCGAGCTGATGCTCGTTAGGCCGGACGACGAGGAACTGGAAGAACACGAATGGTGTTTTGCTTTTGAGCTCTTTCTTCCATTTGACGATATTGCGAGCGCCTTCCAGCACTTTCTCCAGCTTGCCGCCCACGCGGTATTGTTCGTAGACGTCCTGGGTGGTGCCATCGATGGAAATGATCAGCCGGTCGAGTCCGCTCTCGACGGTCTGGCGGGCATTGCGGTCATTGAGGTAATGGGCGTTGGTCGAAGTAGCGGTATAGATGCCTTTGGCGGAGGCATAGGCGACCATATCCAGGAACGAGGGGTTCAGGTAGGGCTCGCCCTGGAAATAGAAGATAAGGTAGAGCAGCTCTTTGGACAGCTGGTCAATCGTCTGCCGGAAGAAGCTGTTCTCCAGCATGCCTGTCGGCCGGGTGAAGGCGCGGAGGCCGCTGGGGCATTCGGGACAGCGCAGGTTACAGGACGTAGTAGGCTCGAAAGACAGGGAAACGGGGTATCCCCACTGGATAGCTCTTTTCGTCCATTTGCTGACGTAATAGCTGCTCAGCACCTTCATCCCGTTCAGGAGCCGCCGGGCCGTGAGCTTGGAAAGGAGGTTGATGGTATCGTTCCGGTTAAATTCGGGCATGGAAGTATAAAAATACTAATTATGTTTGTATCACCCTTATGACGAATAAAAGGAAGAAAAATATAGCGTGGAAGGTCATCTTGTTCTCTCTTGCCGGCGCCGTGCTTATCATGCTGGGATTTGTGGGCTATGACTGGTGGATGGACAGAAGGGCGCATTTTATACGGTATGCGGCATTCGGCATTGACATCCCTTCCAACTACAGCATTCATGGCATCGACGTCTCCAAATATCAAAGTATCATCGACTGGGGTTCGGTGAAGGATATGAAGGTCGGCAACGTACAGCTGAGCTTTGCCTTTATCAAGGCGACTGAAGGGCTGGGGAATGAAGACGCGTTTTTCCGGCGCAACTGGAAGAAAGCGAAGGAGGCGGGCGTTGCCCGTGGCGCCTATCATTTTTTCCTGGCCACGAAGAGTGGCAAGGCCCAGGCGGAGAACTTCATCAATTCGGTGGAGCTGGAGCCGGGAGACCTGCCCCCGGTGCTGGATATCGAACAGACCTATGGGATAGCGCCGGACAAGCTGCGGGAAAGGGCAAAGGAATGGCTGCAGACGATCCAGGAGACCTACCATATAGTGCCAATCATCTATACCAATGTAGACTTCTATAAGCAATATCTGAAAGACGATTTCGACAGCTATCCCCTTTGGGTAGCGCATTATCTGCAAAAGGAAAGGCCCAGCATCTACCGGGCCTGGGAATTCTGGCAGCACAGCGAGGGCGGTCGGGTCGACGGCATCCTGACGAAGGTGGACTTCGACGTTTTTAATGGCGATAGTTCGGAGTTCAGGAAGTTGTTGATCAACTAGCTCGTCAAGTCTGTGTTAGCTCGTATGATCTACCACGATCTGCCAGCGTCCCTTGATCTTCCGGAACAGCAGGCTGTAGATGCCCCCGATGTCCCCGTCCTTTCGTTTGATCAGCCATTTGCCTACGACAAAATAATACTCGGGTGAGAGCTCTTTGACGCTCAGCAGGGTAAAGAACAGCTTTCCCATCTTTTCCGGGCTGTCGTAATGCTTCTTATAGTTGGCCAGGGTCTGGCTATATCCGTAGGTGAGGCCCGCCTGGCCTACAAAGACGAGGGAGTCGTCATTCCAGTATCCCTTCATGAAATCGTCGATGTTGCCGTGGTTCCAGGCGGCAGCCTGGTCGGCCATGATCTGCCGGATCACGGGTTCGGGCGTGGGTTGGGCGAAGCCGGAAGCGGCCATGGTAAGAAAGAGGAGGGAGAGAAGGGTTTTGCTCATAGATGCCGTTTTCCGGGAAATTAATCATCCCTCGTCCATTTCCCGCAACAATTGCTGTAATTTTTCCACGTGGCGGCCGTAGAGCTTGTTTACATACCATTTGTTCATAAAATACAGGCCTACGGAAACGGGCGCCATGAGCGCCAAAAGGAAGGCCGGCTCCAGCCACCACTGGTGGAGCTTCCATGAAGGATGGCGCAGCCGCAGGGAGTAAGTCACGACAAGGTAGTCGAGAATGATCGCCATTATGATTATTATAGTACCCGACCAGACATAGAATCGCACATATTTTCGTAGGGTTTTGACCTGGCCGGCGAGGTTGGACCGTACTTCACAGGAAACGCATTGCATCTTTTTCAGCAGCTGGTTCTTCCGGTAATAGTAGACCCAGAAAAAGATGAAGACTACGGACATGATGAGGGAGGAGATCCTGAGCTCTCCATCGAACATGCTCAAATAGGCAATAATGGTTGGGATATAGGTAATGACAATAAGCAGGCCTTCGATCCGCAGGTTACGGCGCATGCGGGCGATAGGGCCGCGCGATTTTTTCTGCAGCAGCGCCGAGAGGTCCGTTTCCAATTCTGGTGACGGATCCTGCTCCTTCCACATCGATTTAAGCGTTTCCAACTCCATAAGCGGCCTCCTTCGTGATTTTACGTAATTTTTCCTTGATCCGGTTCATTTTAACCCTTAGGTTATTTTGCGCGATCCCCAGGATCTCTTCCATCTCCTGGTAGCTCTTCTCTTCCAGGTAGAGCATGGTGAGCGCCTTTTCCACTTCTGTGAGCCGGTTGATGGCGGCATAAAGCTGCTGCAGCTGCTCTTCTTTTTCCGTGGAATACTGAATATCCTGCAATTGGGTGGGTAGAAGGTCAGGATCTACAGGCGTGATATGCCGGCGCTGCTTACGGAGGTCCGAGATGGCGGTATTCAGGGCGATGCGGTAGAGCCAGGTGCTGAACTTAGCCTCGCCCCGAAAGCTGGGGTAAGACCGCCAGAGCTGAATGACGATCTCCTGGAACAGGTCCTGCCGGTCCGGTGCGGTAGCGCCGTACATCCTGCATACCTTATAAAGTATGCCCCGGTTCTCGTTCACCAGGCGGATAAATGCTTCCTGTTGGTCAGGGTGTTGCAAATCGGGGATTTTAACAATAATACAATATGTCGGCGGTTAGGAGAAAATATTACATTCGCGGCCATGAAGAAGATGTATCATCTGTCCACCTGCACCACCTGCCAACGCATTCTGGCAGAAACGGAAGCCGGGAAAAAAGGTTTCGTCCTGCAGGATATCAAGACCGAGAAGATCACGCCGGCCCAGCTCGACGAGCTTAAGGAAAAAGCCGGCTCGTATGAGGCGCTGTTCAGCCGGCGCGCGCTCAAATACAAGGAATTGGGGCTTAAGGACAAGGCGCTTACGGAAGCCGACTACCGCCGCCTGATCCTGGAAGAGTATACCTTCCTGAAGCGACCGGTAGTCTTGTTGGGCAAGCAGGTCTTTGCGGGCAGCGAGAAGAAAACGGTGGACGGGCTGAAAGCAGCGCTGGGAGTTGTCAATTGACGCCGAGCACCTTCAACCCAAAGAGCCCCTGCTGCTGGACGACCCGTACATTCACAAGGCCGCGCATTCCGGCATAGTCCCGGGCGCTGCTGAACAGGTAGGACTCCGGCTGTTCGACGATCCTTTCGCGAACGGGGTTCTCGTGGATGTGCGCGATGCGGTTGAGGAGCATCCCTGGTTGCTGGCAGTCGATGCGCAGGGGGCTGCTGCAATTCTGCCATAAGTGGAATTTCTCTATCCGGCGAAGGGGTTTGCCGTAATCCTCGAAATGCCGCATCATCCAATCCCGGCGGAAATCCATTTCCATCTCTATGGTCTTGATGATAAGCGGCGTAGTATGTTTCTTGAAGTCCCTTTCGAAATAGGCTGGCGCGGAAGTCTCCTTTGTCCGGATGATCAGGTGGAGATGGCTTGTCATGAGCGCCCAGGCATAGATGACCAGATCCTGGCTGTCGACAAAATAATTCAGTGCGTCGGCGATGGCCTGTTTGTAAGCTGGCCGCACAAACACATCGATCTTGTCCACTGTATTGAGCGTAAGGAAAAAACAGGAGTCGAGCGGGATGATCGGCTTATCATTAGACAGCATGGCCACTTATTTTGGTGACAAAATATTTGTCTTTTGGACGCTTGGTCCATTTTAGCAACGGTTATAGGAAGGGGGGGATATTAAAGTTACAAAAATCCCGCGTTTTCGTTTGCTAACTTCCCGTTATTTTTTCAGCTTATTTTTTTACGGCCGGCTCCGCGTTAAGGAGGTCGAATTTTGTGGAGAGCTTTACCTTTTGCTGGGGATAGGCGCTGCAGTAGATATAATGACGTGGGTCGTCGACGAATTTTGCGTTGAGCAGCTTATCTATGGGTGTAGGGATGGGCTTGTCCTTTTTAACAATCTTTTCCAGGTCTACGGGCTGGTTGCCGAATTGCCAGAAATGATGTTCCGAATCATGCTGATAGCGGTTGGCAAAGAAGTGGAATAAGCGCATTAGCCATTCTTTACGGCTTTCATCCGGGTGCTCGGAAATAGCCCGGAGGATCTGTTTGGCTGAATAGCTCTTAAGGTCCCGTAAAACTTTAGGCAGATTGCTCTTCCCTTCTTCTACGTCCGCGATCATGTATAGCTGGCTGGGTAGGATGGCATATTCGTATACCCGTAGCCGTTTATTGTCAATGCAGTAGTTCAGGTTGTCTACCAGCAAATCACAATATTCGCAGCGGGTGAAAACATCTATCCCGCCGACTACGGTTAGGGTTACAAAATACAATCCCTTCGGCTGTATCTTGTACATTTCGGTCATGGGTAAAAGGTAGCGAACTTTTATTAAAATCAATAGCTGTCCACTCTTTCCATACCCCTGAACAAGCTTTTTTTTGAATCCTGGTAGTAAAGCCTTCTCGTTTTTTCCCACGAGGAGAAAAATTCCATTCGGGGGATGGTTTTAACATCTTTTTGTCTGCACTCTGCCTGCATTATTCCACAATTCTCAATTTTGCAAAATTGAGCATGATCTTCTTCTCTCCGTTGTGCTGGAATATTACGGTTGCGATGGGGTTGTGTTCCGAGCCTTCCATTCCGGTGACTTCGCCGAAGCCGAATTTCTGGTGTTCTACTTTTTGTCCTACCTGTAAACCGGAGGTGTCGCTAGGCACGAAATCGGCAGATGGCTTGTGTTCGATTGTTTTCGTCTGTTTGAGCGGCACGTAGGATGGGCGGTCGTCTTTTTTCGTCGGTGGCGGTCCGTATCTTTTCTCGGCCTGGTCGGCGGAATTGCCGAATGCGCCGCCATGCATGCGATCATAGGCTGAGCCGGAGGGCCCGGAGCCCTGGTTGCGAACGCCGCCGCCGGCGAAGCTACGGTCTAAATATTCGGATGGGATCTCTTCGATGAAGCGGCTGGGTTCGTTCTGCACCAGGTTGCCGAAGCGATAGCGGGTGTTGGCGTAAGTGATCCAGAGCCTTTGCTTGGCGCGGGTGATCACCACATAAAAGAGTCTTCTTTCTTCTTCGAGCTCTTCACGTGTGTTGATGGCCATGGCATTAGGGAACAGCATTTCTTCGAGACCGGCGGCGAAGACGCAGGAGAACTCCAATCCCTTAGCCGCATGGATGCTCATGAGCTTCACGGTGTCGGCATTGGGATCTTTCTCATCGGCATCCGTTACCAGCGTGATCTGCTGCAGGTAATTACCCAATCCTTTGCTGTCGGCTTCCAGCACGCCGTCCTCATCCGGCAGCTCTGTGAACTCCTTTATAGAGTTCAGCATTTCCTGGATGTTCTCATAGCGAGCCAGCCCTTCCGTGGTCTTGTCGGTGAACAGCTCCTTTACCAGATTGGTCTGCTTACCTACGTGTGCGGCCACTTCGTAGGCATTCTTCGTGGCGAGCATAGATGCAAAGCTGCGGATCATCAGCACGAAGTTGTCGATCGTTTCGAGCGTGCCGGCCTTGAAGCCGAACTCCGACGCTCTCTCCAGCACTTGCCAGAAGGAGATATTATTCTCGTTGGCGGCAAGCACGGCCTTGTCGATAGAGGACTTGCCGATACCGCGGGTGGGATAGTTGATGATGCGCTTCAATGCTTCTTCGTCACGCGGATTCACGATGATACGCAGATAGGCGATGAAGTCTTTGATCTCCTTACGCTGGTAGAAGCTGATGCCGCCATAGATGGTATAGGGAATGGCCATGCGGCGCAGGCTTTCTTCGAATGCGCGGCTCTGCGCGTTGGTACGGTAGAGGATAGCGAAATCGCGGTTGTTGTAATGATTGCGCAGCCGCTGTTCCTGGATGGTGTCGGCCACGAACTTCCCTTCTTCGTTATCCGTGAGCAGGCGTACGAGCCGGATCTTTTCGCCGGGGGCGTTGTCGGTCCAGAGGTTTTTGGGGATCTGTCCTTTGTTGTTACGGATGACTTCGTTGGCGACGTTGATGATGCTTTGGGTGCTCCGGTAGTTCTGTTCCAGCTTCACGACTTTTACATCGTCATAGTCCTTCTGGAACTGGAGGATGTTCTCGATGGTCGCTCCCCGGAAGCTGTAGATGCTCTGGGCATCGTCGCCGACAACGCAGACATTCTCATGCGCGGCGCCCAGGAGCTTGATGATCTCGTACTGGGCAGGGTTGGTATCCTGGTACTCGTCGATGAGGATGTATTTGAATTTGTGCTGGAACTTATGGAGGCTCTCCGGGAAGCTCTTGAGCAGCTCGTACATTTTTATCAGCAGGTCGTCGAAGTCCATTGCTCCGTTCTTGAAGCATCGCTTGGCGTAGGCGTCGTAGATCTGGGCGATGGCCGGGCGGTTGCTGCGTACATCTTCCTGCTGGATGGCATAGTCATTGGCATATTCGGCGGGCCCTACCAGGGCGTTCTTGGCCGAGGAGATGCGATTATAGACTACGTTGGGCTTATAATGCTTGTCGTCCAGATTGAGCTCATTGATCACCGTCTTCAGGACGCTCTTGGCGTCGTCCGTATCGTAGATCGTAAAGTTGCTGGGATAGCCCATGCGGGGCGCTTCGCCGCGAAGGATGCGGGCGAACACACTGTGAAAAGTTCCAATGTATAAGCTGCGGGCGCTCGTGTTGCCTAAGATCTTTTCTACCCTTTCCTTCATCTCCCTGGCGGCCTTGTTCGTGAATGTGAGCGCTAAGATGTTGAAGGCGTCCACGCCCTGCGAAAGGAGGTGTGCTATGCGTGTCGTCAGCACCTTGGTCTTGCCGCTGCCGGCGCCGGCCACAATCATGATCGGACCGTCCTTATGCAATACCGCTTCTTTCTGCGGGTCGTTCAATTCACTGATATAGTCTCGCATAGCGCGAAGTTAGTCAAATCCGGGTAAGTTTAGCGCCGGAAACAGGTGCGCAAATGCCATAAGTTGATTAGATTTACGTAATCTATGTTACCCGAGGCTCTCCCTTATCATCTGAAGGTTCGCGACCACTTTAAAAACCACGGCTCTGTGTGGGAAATCTTTTCCTCCGCCCCTACCACTGAGGAGAATGGCGAGCTGGAGATCGCAGCCCGCATCGTGACGGCCATTGCCGATCATCCCGGCAGCGGACCGGGCTATCTGAATACCGCGCGTTTGTTTACACTTTATACCAAAATTTATTGCGATCGCCATGCTCAAACTGTGGTAGACGGTCCGGACCATGCGGTGCGCGTCAAGGCGCTGCAGCTTTGGCAGGAGCAAGGAGAGGCCGCGGGGCCGGCCATCGCCCGGATGGTGGAAGGGGCGAGGGAGCTGGGCAGTCTGGATCTTTTCTCCCGCGCCCGGTTGAGGGAGCTAACCCGGGAGCTCATCCGGGAATTTCTTCGGCCGGCGTGGGTGCGCACGAGTGCCGTCCTTAGTCTTGCGCATGCTTATTTTCCGGGGTTGGACTGGGAAGATGGCGCCGGGGAGGAAAGGGCTGATAGCTTTGAAAAGCTGACCGACGAGCTGGCAGGGGCGCATGGCAGCGTCCGGGATTATTTTGCCTTCGTCCTGCTCGACCTTGCCTGTCTGATCCCTCCCTGGGAGAACGCCTAAGCGTCCGAGCCAGCGCTTTTGCCGCCGGCCTGCAGCTGGCAGCCAGCTTTGAGCTCTTTTACAAAAAGAATATGCCGGGGCGGACAATGGGTCCGCCTGCCGGCGGTCAGCTATAAACCTGTTATGGAAACGACCCGCATCTATTTTAAGGACTTCCTCTCCTCCGCCTTTGACAGGGGTGACTATTCGACCGACGATAGCATCGCCTTTGTGCTGCCTCTGTTCCGGCAGGTGCTCGCGATGCATGAAGCGGAGCTGGTCGCTCCTTTTGGGAATGACGATGCCCTTTATGTCGCGGCTGGTGTAGCGGCTATCGATGAGACCCTTGCCCATGCACCTTCGAATGCATTGTATCGCTTGCAAGCCCTGGCCGACCAGGGGCAGGCCATCTATCTGCCGGGCTGCCGGAGCTTCGAGCAGCTAGCCGCTGTCCATGATCCGCAGACGGATATCTTCTGCCTCGGTTTGGTCCTGTCATCCATAGCCCTGGGCCTGGATCTTTACGATGCCGAAGGCCTGCATCGCTTTGTCCAGGTCCGTGAAAATCCCACGCAGCGGTACCCCCGCCTGCACCCCACCCTTGGGCGGCTCATCACGGAAATGACGGAGCTGGACAGGTCCCGCCGTTCGCAGGACCTCTATGATGTGATCAGCCGGCTGGAGCACTATCGCGACTACGACCCGGATAAGCAGATCGACCTGAGCAAGGTTCCCGGGTGGGTGCACACGGAGCTGGGGGAAAGGAGCGGCCTCATCCTTAACAAGCTGCGCAACCGGCTCTTCGACATCAGCCGCCGCAACCGGCTGCTCTATTACAAGCCGAATATGCGTTTCGTCAACCTTACCGTAGGCAGCGTGCCGATCGTCCTGCACGATCAGAGCATCCGGCCGGAGCTGCTCTTTACCTGGAATGCGGAGCTTTCGGAGAAGATCATCGGCGGAAAAGACATCGTGCTCAACAAATATCTCCGTTTTGATGATCACGCTTACCTGGCCGTTTCGCTGGACAAGGCGAGGGTAGAATCCCAACGCGACCTGCAGGAGTACGGGTTCAGTCAGCTGAAGCTGGTAATAGCCTTCCTAAGCTGGCATAACCTGAAGGAAGAAACGGCGGAGCGCATCCGGAGTCCACTCCTGCTGTTGCCCGTAAGCCTTAAGAAGAACAAGAAAGTAAAGGAAGACCACTATGTGCTAAAGGTCCTGGACAATGCAGCGGAAGTGAACCCGGTGCTCGCCGGGCAGCTTATGGAGCTCTATGGCATCCGGCTTCCCGATTTCGTCGATCTTGACGAAATGAATCCGGAGCAGTTCTACCTGCTGCTGAAGGCCCAGATCGAGGAAGCGAGGCAGGGTATCGTCCTGCGTTATATCGGCAAGCCCCGGATCGGCCTCCTTCAGGAACGGGCCCGCGAGCTGGCTGGCAATTACCGGAGCAAAGAACGGAGGAGCGAGACAGAGCCCGGCTGGGCCAAGCCTCCGGACCCAGGGACGGAGCCTTACAAGCCCCTGGGCCTGGAGCTGTTCCGCCAGCATCTGGAGCCTGAGACGGGTTTCCTGGATTCCCTGGCGGGTAGCAAACCGGCACCCAGCACTGGCGGGCAACCCGAGACGGACGGGCAGGATAAAGCCGGGACCGGAAGCGGCGCCGATAATCCGTATAACTGGGACTTCGATGTCTGCGATATGGTGGTAGGCAACTTCAACTATAAAAAGATGAGCCTGGTGCGCGACTACAATGTCGTCATCGACCGCAAGCAGCAGCATCCTACTTTCGATACGTTGTTTAGCGACCAGCCCCGTGCCTTCGCTGATTACGCTTTCGACGGCAACCGGCCGGACGATTGGTATCATGTGGTCACCGCCGACCCTTCGCAGACGAAGGCGATCCTCCAAAGCAGGGCCGGCTACAGCTATATCATTCAGGGGCCGCCCGGGACCGGCAAAAGCCAGACCATCACCAACCTCATCGCCGATTTCGTGGCCAGGGGGAAGAGCATCCTCTTTGTCTGCGAGAAGCGGGCCGCCCTCGACGTCGTCTATCACCGCCTGAAGCAGGTAGGGCTGGAAGAGCTTTGCTGCTATATCCATGACAGCCAGGGCGACAAGCGGGAGTTCATAAAGAACTTAAAGGCGACCTATGAGGATTTCGTCGAAAACAAAATGGACCTTGCCGCGCTCAAGGAGCGGCGGGAATCCCTGGTGCATACTATGAACAGCCATCTGGAGCTTATCCGGGAGTTCCATGACACCTGTCTGCTGGAAGAAGCGAGTACAGGCATCACCGTGAGATCGCTGATCGAACAGATGCTGACGCTGCGGGAGTATCTGGTGCCGCTTACTCCCGGGGAGGAAGAGGTGCTACCGGCCTATAAGGAATGGAAGGTGTCGGAGCCGGTGGTCGCGGAGCTGGAAGCCGTACTGGAGGACACTGGCGCGGGCACGACCTTCTCAGCGCATCCGTTTAGCCGGGTGCAGGAGTCCGTCTTTGTTTCAGGCAGCCCTTACCGTTACCTGGAAGCAGGTCTGCGGGAAGCGCTGAGAGCGCTGGATGAAGTAGAGGCCCTGCTCGGCGAATGCGGCGCCGATCCGCTGTATCTGCAGGAACCCGAACAGCTAAAGAGCCTCGTGCAGTTTGCCGTGCTGCTGTACCCGCTTGCCCGGACGGGCAATATGGCCCTGGCCGATGCCGAAAGGGAGGAGTCCAGGGAAATGGAACGCCGGTTCCTGCTTTACCGTCAGCAGCAGGAGACGCATCGGCAGGCCCTGTTGAAGAACAGCCATTGGACGAACAAGCTGGAAGCTGCGGATATGGATGCGGCGCTGGCCCTGGCTGCCAAACATGAAAAGGCGTTCCTGGGCACGCTGAACAGCAGCTGGAGAAAGCTAAAGCACCGTTTGCAGGAGAGCTATGATCTTGCCGCACATACAGTAAGACCGTCTTTATACAGTCTGCTGGAAGGGCTTAAAGCCGAATATGATGCGGCAGCGCAGATAGAGGAGACGCGGCAGCGGCTGGAGGACCACTACTGTTTCGGGCAGAATCTTGACACGGCCCGGCTCGGTATCGACCTGCTACAAAGCAAAAAAGGTCATCGCGACCTGGAATATCTGCTGCGGCACCCGGATGGTCTGGCGCTCGTCGCTTCCCTGCAGGCGATGCACCAGCCGTTAAGCCGGCTGGAGACCCTGCTGAAACGTTGTCTGCAGGAGCTGCCGGCCGGCGGCTTCATCGCGGTGAGAGATGAGCTGCTGAACATCCAGCTGAATATAGAGGCGCTGCCTGACTGGCTTCCGGCACTAAGGGCCTTTGCCAGCCTGCCGGAAAAAGTAAAGGCGACGCTGCGCCAGCTGCCCTTGCGGAGGAAACAAGCCGAGGCCGCTATCACCCGCAAGGCCTTGCAGGAGGTGTACCAGGCCCACCGCCAATATGCGGGCATCGACGGGCAGGCCCTGGAAAAAGCCGTGTTGCGGCTGGGCGAATGCTACCCTGCGCTGCAGGAGCTGAATGCGGAGCTGATCCGCGCCTATGTCCGCCAGCGCTTCCTGCATCAGCTGGAGCTTTCGGGCCGGGCAGCCAGCCAGCTCAACGAAGAGCAGAAGAAGTTCAAGAAGACCTATACGGAAGGCCGCAAGATCCTGGAGAATGAATTCGGCAAGAGCATGCGCTACAAGAGCATCCGGGAGCTCTCGGAACGTGAGAGTGGATTGGTCCTGAAAGCTATCAAGCCGGTGTGGCTCATGAGCCCATACAGTGTCAGCGATAGCCTGCCGCTAGACTCAGACCACTTCGATGTGGTGATCTTCGACGAGGCCAGCCAGATCACCCTCGAAGAAGGCGTACCCGCCTTATACCGGAGCCGGCAGACCATCATCGTCGGGGATGAGAAGC
This sequence comes from Puia dinghuensis, assembly GCA_026224995.1. Classification (GTDB taxonomy): domain Bacteria; phylum Bacteroidota; class Bacteroidia; order Chitinophagales; family Chitinophagaceae; genus Puia; species Puia dinghuensis_A. The sequence goes on along the minus strand of JAMFRX010000527.1, from coordinate 722 downwards.
AGATGCCGCCCACGGATTTTTTTGGCTCGGGCGCAAAAGACAAGGACCCCGACGATCTGGATAAGCTTTCGGACCCGGAAGACGACGAATGGCTGACCGATGATGCCGATAGCCTGCTGGCACAGGGCGCCCGTAAGCTGGAGAGCGCACTGCTGAGCTGGCATTACCGGAGCCATTTTGAAACGCTGATCAGCTTCAGCAATCACGCTTTCTATCAGGGCGCGCTGCTGACCATCCCCGACAAGACGATCCATCACCGGGAAAAGGCGCCCCTGCGCGTTGCCGGGCCCGAAGAGGCCATCACCCTTGCCGGCAGCCTCTTCGATAGAAGCATAAGCTTTCATCTGCAGACAAACAGCGTCTATGAAAAACGGGGTAATGTAGCCGAAGCCGCCTACATCGCCAATCTCGTCCGCGAGCTGTTGAGACGCAGAACGCCGGAAAGCATCGGCATTGTAGCCTTTAGTCAGGAGCAGCAGCACACGATAGAGGCAGGCCTGGACGGGCTCGCCGCCGAAGATGCCGAATTCGCCCAACAGCTGGAAGAGGCGTATAACCGGACCGACAACGATATGTTCACCGGTCTGATCATCAAAAACCTGGAAAACATTCAGGGAGACGAGCGTGACATCATCATCATCAGCGTCTGTTACGGCGCCGACAGCCGTGGCCGCGTGCTGATGAACTTTGGGCCTGTAAATAAAAAAGGCGGCGAGAAGCGG
>JAMFRX010000526.1 GCA_026224995.1 Puia dinghuensis | reverse complement strand
TGAAGAAGATCCGGTGATCTTTATGGAAAGCGAGGTCATGTATGGCGACAAGCACGAAGTTCCGGAACAGGAATACTATATCGAGCTGGGCAAGGCGGATATTAAAAAAGCCGGAAAAGATGTCACCATCGTCTCTTATAACAAAATGATGAAAGTCGCCCTCGGCGCTGCCGCGGAGCTGGAAAAAGAAGGCGTGAGCGCAGAGGTCATCGACCTGCGTTCCATCCGGCCCCTGGACTGGATGACCATTCTGGAGAGCGTGAAGAAGACCAACCGCCTGGTCATCGTCGAAGAGCAATGGCCTTTCGCCTCCATCTCTTCGGAGATCACCTATCGGATACAGAAAGAGGGATTCGACTACCTGGATGCGCCCATCCGGCGGATCACGTCTGCCGACGCCCCGCTGCACTATGCGCCCAATCTCGTCGCATTGGCCCTGCCGGATGTCGTCAGGACGGTGAAGCTGGTGAAAGAGGTGCTTTATATGAAGAAGTAGCCGACGATAACCTTACTGCAAATACAAAAACCCGCCTTTTCGGCGGGTTTAACTTTTGAAATATCAGCTATGAGTTACTTGATAGCGGCCAGGGCTGTATTGAACAGCACGAGGAAACCATACACACAACCCAACAATAAACAACCAAGGAGAGTCAGCTTGAATAATACTTTACCGGTAGCGGGGGCTTGCAGCTCGAGATTCTGCTTCATAGGGAAATATTTTTTGGATTAAAAATGTTTGGTTTTAAATAGCTTTTGGATAGCACTAAGATACTACAAGCCGTTATTTCGTGCAAGGGGTTTTTACGATTTTCGGTAATAACCCTTAGAAAATTGTCGTATTGCGTAGGAATGATCATAATGGGCGATACATGCTGGGCCAAGTGCGTAATTGATTGATTGTGAACGTATATTCGGGAGTTTCGAGCACGGTTCCTGCCGGGTCCGCACGGTACCAGGGGCTAAGGGCCGGGTCGGTCGGATCATTGACGATATGGATGTCCTGGGCCGGCATATAGCTTTGGGCGAGGAGGTAGATGCGGTGGCCATGTTCGTCTTCTGCGGCATCGACTACCAGCATGGCATGGCCCGGCGACCCGCCTTTGATGAAGACATCGCCGGGTGTCAGCTGGCCCAGCGGGATGGAGACCAGCTGTTTTTCCAGGGACCTGGTTCCGCAATAGGTAAACACCGTAGTGAGATAGTCGTCGAAGCAGGCCCGGTTATCGCAATAGTGGTCTCCGCCGGGCAGGGTATATCTTTCGAGGCGTGATCCGTTCAGTCGCACTCTCTCGCCATTGGCCCACTCCTGGAAGTTAAGCCGGACGCCCTGTTCGGTGTAAAAATCGATGTTGAAAAAACGCCTTGCAGCATATAGGAATTCGGCGCGCAGCCGCATGACGGCGTCCGCGCACTGCTGCAGGTCCTGGTGGCCTACGGAGATGTCCAGCACGGCGAACTGGGCGTTCTGATTCCTTTTGGGCGAACCGTTATAGAGGTATACTGTCTTGTCTTTTTTCAGCTGCACTTTTCTCAGCCAATCGGTGAAGGGGGCCTTATCGGCCGGCAGCCGGTGGAAGCCGGGAGGGACAGGAATGGCGCCGATGGCGGGATAGGGGTTTATGGGATGGGCGGGTTGAGCCATGCAGACCGGCAGGAGGCTGGCGCAGCATAGGCCCGCCAGGATCGTTTTGACAAAGGGGTTCATGGCAATTAAGAAGCCCCTCCCGGCGGATTCCATACGCAAGAATTTGTTAAAACCTGGCCCACCCCTCGCTGAGCTCCAGGAGGCGTTCGGGAGACAGCTGAATGCGTTGGATGGGAGGAGGATCCATTCCTTCGACGGTGAAGTGAAAAGCGTAACCTTTATAAATAGGAAGCTCGCGGGTAAACCACAGCTGTCCATCCAGCAGGAATGTATTTCCTTTGCTGAGGTCCAGCCCCTGCAATGGGATGCCCAGGCCGCGGCCATCGGCTTTTATCAGGCTTTCCTTGGCGGTCCAGAGTCGATAGAAAGCGTCCAGTGGTGCGGGAGCGATGTGGATGGCCGTCCACTCGTGTTCGGTGAACTGGTCCTTAAAATCTTCGAAGGCCAGTGGTTTCAGGAGCTCTATGTCGATGCCTATCCTGCCGCTGGTGTTGAGCATACAGAGGGCCAGGTTACCGGAATGGGTGATGCTGAATTCCGGGCCCTGGGGCAGGCCGGGTTTTTGCCATTCGCCATAATGGAGGCGGCTGAGATCCGAGGGGTAGCCGGAGCTTTCCAGCGCCAGGCGGAGCAGAACCTTCCCCAGCAGGCTGGCGTGGCTATCCTCCCATCGCCGGAATTTCAGGACTTTTTGCTGTAAAGCGCCGGGCAGGAGGTCGAGGAGCAGCTGGAATTGGGCAGTGGGGAGCGGTTCCGGGAATTCGGTTGAATATAGGAAAAGGCTCATGTTGCATGAAATTGTTAAACCTAAGCTATTGATTTATTTTGAAATGCAGTTCGTAAATTTGAATCTTGCGACCGGCGCCACCACCATTGTTTATTACCCAAAAAAAAGCTTGACGAACCTATGTCGAATATCCTGATCATCGACGACGAAAAGGCGATACGTAAGACACTTAGCGAGATCCTGTCCTATGAAGGATATAAGATCGACGAGGCCGGAGACGGCGAAGAAGGCCTGAAAAAGGTAAAAGAGAAAGAATACGATGTCATCCTCTGCGATATAAAAATGCCGAAGATCGATGGCATAGAGTTCCTGGAAAAGACCAGGGAGACCCATCCTGACCTTCCCATCATCATGATCTCTGGACACGGCACCATCGAGACGGCGGTGGAGGCAGTGAAGAAGGGCGCCTATGACTATATCTCCAAGCCGCCCGACCTGAACCGCCTGCTTATCACGATCCGCAATGCCATGGACAAGACCACGCTGGTCGCCGAGACCAAGGTGCTGAAGCGCAAGGTCAGCAAGGTGCAGGAGATGGTTGGCTCTTCCACGCCGATCCATAAGATCAAGGAGACCATTGAGAAGGTGGCGCCTACGGAGGCCCGTATCCTCGTGACCGGTGAGAATGGGGTAGGTAAGGAGCTGGTAGCGCGCTGGGTGCATGAGAAGAGCAACCGTGCCACCGGGGCGCTCGTGGAGGTCAATTGCGCCGCCATCCCGAGTGAATTGATCGAGAGCGAGCTCTTCGGTCATGAGAAGGGTTCTTTCACCTCTGCCGTGAAGCAGCGGATAGGGAAATTCGAGCAGGCCAATGGCGGCACGCTCTTCCTCGACGAAATTGGGGACATGAGCCTGACGGCGCAGGCCAAAGTCCTGAGGGCGCTTCAGGAGGGTAAGATCACGCGGGTAGGCGGTGATAAGGACATCAGCGTGGACGTAAGGGTGATCGCCGCTACCAACAAGGATCTCCTGAAGGAAGTAGATGAAAAGAGCTTCCGGCTCGACCTTTATCACCGGCTGAGTGTCATCATCATTCATGTGCCTTCGCTTAACGAGCGCAAGGACGATATCCCGCTTTTAGTAGAGAAGTTCCTGATCGATATCTGCGGCGACTATGGCAGCGCCAAAAAGGCCATCGAAGACGATGCGATAAAGGCTTTGCAGCAGCATAACTGGACGGGTAATATCCGGGAGCTGCGCAATGTCGTGGAGCGGCTGATCATTTTGTCCGGCAAGACGATCACGCAGAATGATGTGGAGAATTATGTGTTGCCGAAAAAGTAGATTAAATTTGCCGGAATTCAAAAAAAACTCTAGGAATGTCATCTCATCAGCTCCTGGTCCTCGTGCTTATCCAAGTAATCATTCTCCTGCTCCCTTCCATTGGTTTGGCAAAGCTGTTCGAAAAGGCCGGAGTCCCGGGCTGGAAAGCTTATATCCCGTTCTACAATACCTGGATCATGCTGGAGCTGGCCGAGCGGCCCCGGCATTGGGTATTCTGGCAGATCATCCCCGTAGCGGGCTGGTTTATCTCCCTGGGCATCTATGTGGAGTTCGTGAAGACCTTTGGGAAGTTCAAGTTTTGGGAACATGCCATGGCGGCGCTGCTGCCGCTGATCTATTTTCCATTGATCGGGTACGACGCCAAGGTGAAGTTCATTGGGGCCGGACCGGTGCGAAAGCATAAGAAGGGGGCGGCGCGGGAGTGGATCGATGCCGGCGTCTTCGCCATCGTGGCGGCGACGCTGATCCGGACATTCGTGTTCGAAGCGTATACCATTCCTACGGGCTCCATGGAGAAGACGCTCCTGATCAACGACTTCCTTTTTGTAAGTAAATTCAGCTATGGGCCGCGCATCCCCAATACGCCGCTGTCCATTCCCTTTGTGCACAATACGCTGCCGGTGACCAACGGCAATTCCTATGTGGAATGGATCAAGGTACCGTATACCCGGTGGTTTCCTAGCCCCGTGAACAGGGGCGATGTCGTCGTCTTCAACTTCCCTGCCGGCGATACGGTGATCAACCTGCCGGAATACCAGTCGCTGATACCTTACTACACCGTTTGCCGCAGCCTGGGTCGTGGCAATATCGACTCGGGGCGGCAGATCGTGCTGGGCAACCCCGATCAATATCCGCTTGTCATCCGGCCTGTAGACAAAGAAGAGAATTATATCAAGCGCTGTACGGCTATCGCGGGCGATACCTTGCAGATCAAGAACCAGGTGTTGTACATCAATGGAGTGGCCCAGCCTTTTCCGCCCGAGTCGCAGACCTACTATACGGTGGTGACCAAGGGGCAGGCGCTGGACGAGACCGCGATGAAGGAACAGTACAATGTCGACATGAGCAACTCCGAAGAGGTGCGGCCGACTTCCACGCCCAACGAATACGATATCCTGCTTACCTGGTCCGCACATCAGAAGATGATGAACAGCGGATTGGCCAAGAGCATCACACCGGATATCGTAGACGCCGATCCCGGCCAGCCGGTGTTCCCTTTTACAGCTATAGCGGGCAACACCTGGGCCCTCGACAACTATGGGCCGCTATGGATCCCTGCCAAGGGCGCGACGCTGACGCTGACACCGGGGAATTACCCCGTCTATGAGCGGGCCATCCGGGTGTATGAGGACAATGATTTCGTCATGAAAGACGGCAAATTCTACCTCAACGGCCAGCCGGTGACGCAGTATACCTTTAAGATGAACTACTACTGGATGATGGGTGACAACCGCCATGAATCGCAGGACTCGCGGTTCTGGGGATTTGTGCCGGAGGATCATGTCGTAGGCGCCGCCGCGCTGATCTGGATGAGCTGGGATCATGGCGTCCGGTGGAAGCGGCTTTTCAAGAAGATAAAGTAAGTCTCCAATACTATGCAGCACAAGGAATTTCGCGTCGGGTATGACGAGTATGGTTCGGACGAAGAGCTGGCGTCGGCCGATGCAGAGCTCCTGAGCATAGCCAGGAGGGTAACCGCCCATGCGTATGCGCCTTATTCCAATTTCCATGTGGGCGCTGCCGCCAGGCTCGTCAACGGCGAGATCGTTACCGGCACCAACCAGGAGAATGCCTCTTTCCCGGCGGGGATCTGCGCTGAGCGGACACTGCTGTCGGTGGCGGCTTCCCTGCATCCCGGCATTGCGATCGACACGCTGGCGATCAGCTATGACAATGCCAATGGACCAAGCAACCGGCCTATTGCGCCCTGCGGCATCTGCCGGCAATCGCTGCAGGAGTTCGAGCAGCGGACGGGCCAGTCGATGCGGGTGATCCTCGGCGGGCAGTCGGGGAAGATCTTCCTCTTGCCCCAAAGCAGTCTGCTGCTGCCCTTTGCCTTCTCAGCAGATGAGCTGAAATGAAATAAGGGACAGTCCCTGTATCGAAACCGGACAGCCCTCCTCCCTGTGCGTCCTGCACTGTTCTGACTATCAGTAGATAAAGAAGCTGCACGCCTTTTGATCGCCAAAAGGTAAAACTCAGACTATGCGATCAATTGCCTGTTTTTCCTTCATCGGTCTTTCCCTTTTGTTTGCCACCGTCACAGGCTGTGCGCAGCGGGTGATCCACGGCGACGGCAGCGATTATAAGGAAAGCCGTACGCTTTCTGCCTTCGACACGGTGCACAATTCCACCAGCTCCGATGTCATCCTGGTGAAGGGAGACAGCTACAGCGTCAAGATAGAAGGGGAGCAGAACATCGTTGCCGTCCTGGTCACCGAGGTAAGGGATCACGAGCTGCATGTAGAATTCCCTTTTCTCAAGAATATCCGGACTACAAAATCCCTGCGGATCGTGATAACTACGCCCACGCTCTCCGGCGTCAGCAATTCGGGATCGGGCAGGATACGGGCGGAGGACAGCTTTAAAAGCGCGAGCATGTCCGTCTATAGTTCCGGCAGCGGCAGAGTGGAGCTGGTCCTGGATGCCGGGCGTTTGGAGCTTGGCATGAGCGGCTCCGGGGGCATGCTGTTGAAGGGCCATGCCGGGCAGCTGGAGTGCAGGATCAGCGGCTCCGGAAGGGTCGATGGGGCCGGACTGGCTGTCAAGGATCGTTCCGAGATACATGTGAGCGGATCGGGCTCCTGCACGATCGCGACCGATGGCGAGATAGACGGGGGGATCAGCGGTTCCGGGGGCATCAATTACAAAGGAACGCCGGCTTCGGTGAATATCAGCCATTCGGGATCGGGAAGGGCACGCAAGATCGACTAAGTAATTACGATAACCGGGTGTGAGAAAGGATGACCGGGGATTCAGGAGCCCCCGATTATTTTATCTTCGCCGAATGGCCCCTTCCACCTCGCTAATCTACCGGGCAGGAGCTTCCTGCCTGCCGTTGCTATTCTCCTTTAGCCTTCTTTCCCTGTCATCCTGTAAAGAGCACGCCGACGCCACCAGCCCCACGCCAAAGGCTGCTGAAGAAACCATTGTGGACGTCCTGGTAGCCAGGCCGCATGCGATCAGCAACCAGATAGAGGCGAATGGCACTGTCGTCGCCAATGAATATGTGGAGCTTCACCCGGAGGTGAGCGGCCGGCTCGTATACCTCAACGTGCCGGAAGGGGCTGCCGTGACCAAAGGCACCATCGTCGCCCGCATCAACGATGCCGACCTGCAGGCTACGCTCGAAAAATCCAGGGTTCAGCTGGAACTTTACAAAAAAACTGAGGAGAGGGAGCATAAATTACTAGATATCAATGGAATAAATGAAGCCGACTACGACCTTGCCGTGAACAATGTGAACAGCACCAAGGCGGATATCGACTACACGCAGGCCCAGCTGGATAAAACGGTGGTCAGGGCGCCCTTTGATGGCGTGGTAGGGCTGCGCCAGGTAAGCCCCGGGGCTTACGTCACCCCTGCCACCATTATAGCGACTGTACAGCAGATGGATAAGATAAAGGTGGATTTCACCCTGCCGGAGCAATACAGCTCCGTCATCCGACCCGGGTCGCTGGTGGATATCCAGCTGGACGCCGATGTCAATAACCGGCGGAAGGGGCTGATCGTGGCTACGGAGCCGCAGGTCAATACGTCCAGCCGCAACCTGAAGGTTCGGGCCTTACTCAGGGATGGGCTGGCGCATCCGGGCGCTTTCGTCAAGGTCTTCCTGAATGCCGGCGACGGCAAGAAGGCCATTATGGTACCCACCAACTGCATCATCCCCGAGGATAAGAACAACCAGGTGATCATCGTAAAAGGCGGAATGGCCAAGGTGGTGAATGTCGAGACCGGGGTAAGGGAAGCCGATAATATCGAGATCACCAAAGGACTGGTCTCCGGGGATACCGTTATCGTCACGGGTGTATTGTTTGCGCGACCTGACGCTCCGGTGACCATCCGGGCCGTAAAGACGCTCGACGAACCAGCCGCCGCCACTAAATAAGCATCTTACCAGCCGACCGCGGGCGTCAGCCCGATCGACGGAAGGTTCAGGCCTCAATCTACTACACACTACACATGAATATCTCCGAACTCTCACTTAAGCGCCCGGTTCTTGCGACGGTGATGAACCTTATGCTCATCCTTTTCGGCGTCGTGGGGTATAATTTCCTGGCCGTTCGCGATTACCCGGCCATCGACCCGCCGATCATCACTGTCCAGACCAACTATACGGGAGCTAACCCTGATCTCATAGAAAGCCAGATCACCGAGCCGCTGGAGAAGAACATCAATGGCATACCCGGGATCCGGACCATCTCGTCCTCGAGCACCCTGGGCGGCAGCTATATCACCGTTGAATTCAACCTGGGTGTAGACCTCGAAGCGGCCGCCAGCGACGTGCGCGACAAGGTCGGTCAGGCCGAACGGTCGCTGCCCCTGGATATCGACGCGCCGCCGGTG
>JAMFRX010000525.1 GCA_026224995.1 Puia dinghuensis | reverse complement strand
GGCAGATGCGGGTGCCCTGGGGCGTTTCCGAATCGGCCTACAATATGGTGGATGCCAGCCTCAACTACCAGTACCGGGCTTTCGGGGTCCCGGGGCTAGGGCTAAAGCGCGGGCTGAAAGAAGACCTGGTGATCGCGCCCTATGCATCCGCTCTTGCCCTGATGGTATCGCCGCATAAAGCCTGCTCGAACCTCCAGGTGCTGGCCGCGGCGGGATTCGAAGGAGAGTATGGCCTGTATGAGGCGATAGACTATACTCCCTCCAGGGTGCCGAGGGGCAAGACGTATGCCATCATACAAAGCTTTATGGTACATCACCAGGGCATGAGCCTGCTCGCGATGGCCTATCTGCTGCTCGACAAACCGATGCAGCAACGATTTACAGCGGAGCTGCGCTTTCAGGCGACGATGCTGTTGCTGCAGGAACGCAAGCCGAGGACGATGCTGTCCTTTGCCCATACGTCCGACCCGATAGAGACGCATTCCGCCTCTACGGATATCCCCCTGCGGCGGATCACTACGCCCAACACACCTATCCCGGAGATCCAGCTGCTGGGCAACGACAGATACCAGGTGATGATCACCAATTCCGGTGGAGGGTACAGCCGGTGGAAAGACATCGCCGTCACCCGCTGGCGGGAAGATGCCACCAGGGATGACAGGGGCATTTTCTGCTATATAAAGGATGTGGCAAGCGGCAACTTCTGGTCGAACACCCACCAACCCACGCTCCATCCGGGGAAAGGCTTCGAGGCCATCTTTTCCCAGGGGCATGTGGAATTCCGGCGGGAAGACTATGGGATACATACCAAGACGGAGATCGTGATCTCCCCGGAGGACGACACGGAGATGCGCAGGGTCAGCATCACCAACAAGAGCTCATCGGTAAAAGAGCTGGAGATAACCAGCTATGCCGAGATCGTCCTTGCGGATCATCTGGCCGACGAAGCCCATCCCGCATTCAGCAACCTGTTCGTCCAGACGGAGATCCTGCCCGAATACAAGGCCATCCTTTGTACGCGAAGGCCCCGTAGTCTGGAAGAGACGCCGCCCTGGCTGTTCCATCTGATGGAAGTCCGTGGCCTCGCGGCGGAAGCGGTGTCGTATGAAACGGACCGCATGCGATTTACCGGTCGGGGAAAGACCCTGGCCAATCCCCGGGCAATGGGAGAAGAGGAGCTTTCCGGCAGCCAGGGGCCGGTGCTGGACCCCATTGTCTCGATCCGCTGCCGGCTGCAGGTGAAACCCAACGCCACGGTAGTGATAGACCTGATCTACGGGGTCACCGAGACGAGAGAAGCCTGCGAGAACCTCATACATAAGTATCGCGATCCACATTTGAAGAACCGGGCTTTCGAGCTCTCCTGGACGCATAGTCAGGTGCTGCTCCGGCAGATAAATGCCACGGAATCGGATGCGCAGCTATACAACCGGCTGGCGTCATCCCTGATCTATGCCAATCCCGCTTTCCGGGTAGAGCCGGGAGTGATCCTCAGCAATTTCAGGGGCCAGAGCGGGCTATGGAGCCATAGCGTCTCGGGCGACCTGCCCATCGTGCTGCTACATGTTTATGATCCGGAAAATATGGATCTGGTGAAACAGATGGTTCAGGCGCATGCCTACTGGCGCCTGAAAGGGCTGGCGGTGGACCTCGTGATATGGAACGAGGACTATGGCTCCTACCGGCAGACTTTGCAGGAGATGCTCCTGGGCCTGATAGCCACCACGGAGCCGGGGGGCAGTCCCATCTATAAGAAACCCGGCGCCATCTTCGTACGGTCCTCGGACCAGGTATCCCCGGAGGACCGCATCTTGTTCGAAAGCGTAGCCCGGGTGATCGTCTACGACAATAGGGGAACCCTTGAAGAGCAGGTGAACCGCAGCTATCCGGAAAAAGTGTTACCCCCGCTGATGGACGTCAAGCCGGCGGCTGCTGTTTCCGGCAGTTCCGATACGACGAGCTATACCGAAGAGCTGCTTTTCCACAATGGCATCGGCGGTTTTGCCCCCGATGGGATGTCTTACAGGATCGTCACCGACCAGCGGACCACGACTCCTGCGCCCTGGGCAAATGTCCTTGCCAATCCCGACTTCGGAACGGTTGTTTCCGAGAGCGGCTCCGCCTATACCTGGGCCGTGAATGCGCATGAATACCGGCTGACGCCCTGGGGCAATGACCCCGTGAGCGATGTTGGCGGCGAAGCCTATTATCTCCGCGACGAGGAGACGGGCCAGTTCTGGTCGCCATCGCCTTTTCCCGCCAGAGGCGCGACGCCTTACCGGACTACTCACGGCTTCGGGTACTCGGTATTCGAGCATGTGGAGCATGGCATCTCCACGGAGATGAGCGTATTCGTGGACAAGGCGTTGCCGGTAAAGTTCGTGGTGATCAAGCTCAAGAACAGGAGCGGACGGGAACGGAGGCTCTCCGCCACGGGGTTCCTCGAGATCATCCTGGGTGATGTCCGCAGTAAAACGAATATGCATGTTCTTTCCGAGCAGGATGCCGCCACGGGGGCATTGCTGTTGAGGAACAGGTACAATACCCCCTTTGCCAACCGGGTGGCCTTTTTCAAAGTCAATGGCGCCAATCTGAGCTTTACCTGCGACCGAACGGAGTTCATCGGCAGGAACAGGGGCCTCGGCAACCCACAAGCCCTATACCGCGATAAGCTGGCCGGCAAAAGCGGGGCGGGCATGGACCCGTGCGCCGCCTTACAGCTGAAGTTCGAGCTCCTCAAAGGCGAAGAGAAAGAGGTCATCTTCCAGCTGGGCAATGGCGAGCATTTAGATGCGGCCATGGCCTTGATCAGGCAGTTCTCGGCCGACAGCGCGGTTTTTCAATCGCTCCAGGAGGCCAGGGACTATTGGAAGGCAGTGGTAAGCGCGGTGCAGATCACTACGCCCGACAAGAGCCTGAATGTGCTGGGCAATGGCTGGCTCGCCTACCAGACCATGGCCTGCCGGCTGTTTGCCCGAAGCGGCTTTTATCAGTCCGGCGGGGCATTTGGTTTCAGGGATCAGCTTCAGGATGTGCTTGCGTTGCTGCATACACGACCTTCCCTGGCCAGGGAGCAGCTGCTGCTGAGCGCTTCGCGGCAGTTTGCGGAAGGCGACGTACAGCACTGGTGGCATCCGCCGGAAGGCCGGGGTGTGCGTACCCGTTGCTCCGACGACATGCTCTGGCTGCCGTATGTGCTGGCCCGCTATGTGAGCGCCACCGGCGATACGGCCCTCCTTTCCGAGACGGCGGGCTTCCTGGAAAGCCGGCTGCTGCAGGAAGGGGAAGACTCTCTCTACGATCTGCCGGTGAGCGGCAATATAAGCGGATCGCTTTACGAGCACGGCAAGCGCGCCATCCGGCATGCGCTGCAGCTCGGCGTCCACCGGCTGCCGCTGATGGGCTCCGGGGACTGGAATGACGGCATGGACCGCGTAGGGCATAAAGGACGCGGGGAGAGCGTATGGCTGGCGTTTTTCCTCTATGAGGTGCTGATGCGCTATAGTGTCATCGCCGGCAGGTTCGGGGATACCGCATTCGGGGCCAGCTGTGCGACAGAAGCCACCGCGCTGCAGTCGGCCATAGAGGCTTCCGCCTGGGATGGAGAGTGGTATTTACGCGCCTTTTTCGATGACGGGACCCCTCTGGGCTCGAGCGCCAACGAGGAGTGCCGAATCGACGCCATTGCCCAAAGCTGGTCCGTCATATCCGGTGCGGGCCCTGCGGCCAGGACGACCAAAGCTATGGCGTCCCTGGACAAGTATCTCGTGAAAAGGGATCTGAAACTGATAAAATTACTGGACCCGCCATTTAATACGGGCAAGCTGAACCCCGGGTATATCATGGGATATGTGCCGGGCATCCGGGAAAATGGGGGGCAGTATACCCATGCCGCGGTCTGGACGCTGATGGCATTTGCGGCCATGGGTGATCGGGAGAAAGTCTGGGAGCTGTTCAGCATGATCCAACCGCTGCAGCATTCTTCCTCTTCGGCGGCGATAGGCGTCTACAAGGTAGAGCCGTATGTGATGGCGGCGGACGTATATGCCAGTCCTTCACATGAAGGCCGGGGTGGCTGGACCTGGTATACCGGCTCGGCCGGTTGGATGTACCAGTTCATCACCGGCAGCCTGCTGGGTATCGAATTACGGGAAGGGCAGCTGCACTTCCGGCCCTGCTTTCCGTTGGACTGGCCTTCGGTGAGCGTTGCTTACCGGCATGGGGATGCACATTATAATATTACCGTTTTCCAGGACCAGGGGGCAGCCGGATCCTGGTGGATGGTGGATGGGCGACGCGGGGAGGGAGATGGGATCGAGCTGTTGGATGATGGGCGGGAACATGTGGTGGAGATGCACACTGCAGTACTACCGCACTGATTCAGTGCACTAAAATACCATTTAGGTTAAATTCTTTGCGGTTAGAGGCGGGATGTACTTCTTTTTTTGGTAAATTGAGATACCAACTGTCAACAAAACTACCAAAAATGAGAAAAGCATTCTGCTTAATCGGAATCCTCGTGTTCCACTGCTACACGTTATTCGCACAATCCAAACAATTTAATGGCAAGGTATTCGACTCGAAAGACGGTTCGCCGCTTTCGGGTGTCACCGTCACTGCCAAGGGCTCCAAAAGCTCCGCCCTTTCGGGCCCCGATGGGAACTTTTCCATTAAGGTCGGTTCCAAGTCCGTCGCGCTTCATTTCTCCTACATCGGCTACGAGGACATGGAAGTCCCGCTGGGATCGGGTACCGATCCGATGCTCGTATCCCTGAAGCTCTCGGCCACAGGGCTAAACGAGGTGGTAGTGGTGGGTTATGGCAAGGCGCAGAAAAGAGACGTCACGGGGTCGATGACGCGGATAGATGCCAAGGAAGTGGAGAACTTTCCTGCGCCCAGCTTCGAGTCCGCCATTCAGGGTAAGGCCGCCGGTGTGGTGGTGACCTCGGGCAGCGGCAAGTTGGGTCAAGCCATCCAGGTGAATATCCGGGGTACTTCTTCGATCTCCGCGAGCACCCAGCCCCTGTACGTGATCGACGGCCTGCCGGTCACCTCGGTCTCCATGTCGGACCGCACCAACGACCCCACCAATCCGCTGGCGGATATCAATCCCAACGATATCGAATCGCTGGAAGTCCTGAAAGACGCTTCCGCCGCCGTGATCTATGGCGCGCGAGCCGCCAATGGCGTCGTGCTGATCACGACGAAGAAGGGCAAGAACGGCCACAAGACCAGCATTGAGCTGAACACCAACACCGGCATCAGCAACCCGGCACGTCAGCGGCATTTCCTGAATGCCAAACAATATGTCGGTCTGATGGAGCAGGCGGCGGTCAATGACGGCACCTATGACTTCAATAACAACATCAGCGGATTCCCCAGCGTCGATTCCGCGATCAGCTATTACAAATTAGGTACCTACGAACCTACCCTGGACCAATTTGCCCTGGGCACCGACTGGCGGAATGCTGCGGTCAATACCAACTGGCAGGCGCAGTCCCTACATAAGAACGCGCCCAGCAACCAGATCAATCTTAGCGCCTCAGGCGGAAGCGATAAGACCCGTTTCTTTATCTCCGGGTTCTACAACGATCAGGACGCCATTGTCATCAACAACAGGTTCACCCGCTACGGCGCCCGCTTCAACATCGACCACAATGCCACGGACAAGCTCGTCTTCGGTCTGAACCTGGCGGTAGACCGGAGTCAGCTGAACAAGGTGACCAATGACAATTCCTTCTCGAGCCCGCAAGAGCTGGTCGCACAGATCCCCATCTCGCCGCTTATCGACCCTGGTACCGGGCTGCCCAATAACAATACTCTTTATCCCAATGGCATCTACGACGCGCTTTACGACTTCGACCATCAGACAACCTACCGGACGCTTGGCAACGGGTATGCGGATCTTACTATCCTCCCCTTCCTGTCATTCCGGTCGGAAGTAGGGGTCGACCTGATGAGCCTCAATGAAAATGAGTTTGAGGGGAAAGAGAGCTTCGACGGCGCCGGCATCGGCAAGGCCGCTACCATAAGCTCGCAGAGCAGCTCCCTGAACACCAACAACTATTTCACGTTCAACCGCAACCTGGGGGACGATCACAAGCTCAACGCCGTAGTGGGCATGAGCTATCTGCAGAACGATCTTTTCCGAAGCACTGCCTCCGGACAGAACTATCCGTCCGACGCGGTGCGGAATTTCAGCGGCGCCACCAACATTACCGCTGCTACCTCGACGGATGACCGGTATACTTTTCTTTCTTATTTTATGCGGGCCAATTATAGCTTTAGGCAAAAATACCTGTTATCGGCGAGCGTGCGGACGGACGGGTCTTCGCGTTTCGCCCCTTCCCATCGCTATGGCTGGTTCCCCAGCGTTTCCGCCGGCTGGCTCCTGTCCGAAGAAGACT
The DNA here is from genome assembly GCA_026224995.1 of Puia dinghuensis. Taxonomy (GTDB): domain Bacteria; phylum Bacteroidota; class Bacteroidia; order Chitinophagales; family Chitinophagaceae; genus Puia; species Puia dinghuensis_A. Next base: position 3,583 of record JAMFRX010000525.1, on the reverse strand, counting down.
TCCTCAAAGGCAGCAACACCTTCAGCCTGCTGAAACTCCGGGCCAGCTATGGCCAGACGGGCAACTCGGAGATCGGGGAGAGCCGCTTCCAGTCCCTGTTTACCGTTACAAACTATCCCAACTTGCCCGGATATACGCCGACGCAGCTCGGCAGCGACAACCTGCGATGGGAGAAGACTTCCCAGGCGGACGTCGGCCTGGACTATGGGTTGTTCAAGGGTCGACTGTCAGGGGAGCTGGACTATTACCACAAGCATACGACCCAGCTGCTGCTAAATACAAATATCCCGGCCAGCACGGGCTACTTTATCTTCAGCACCGGGAGCACCACCATCTATCAGAACCTGGGTGAGCTGACCAATCAGGGAGTCGAAGGGACCGTGACCAGCCAGAACTTTACCGGCACCTTCAAGTGGTCCACTACGTTCAATATCGGCTATAACAAGAACCGGGTGGGAAATATCGGGGGCCAGATAGTAGAGAGCTCTGATCAGCTGCAACGCGCCGTCGACGGTCAGCCCCTTGGAACCTGGTATATGCAGAAATTCGTTGGCGTGGATCCCGCTAATGGCGACGCCTTGTATGAAGATGCCAATGGGAAGCCGACCAATGTGTATGCCAATGCCGGCAGGTTCTCCGAGGGCAAATACCTTCCGGATGTGACCGCGGGTCTTACCAATACCTTTTCCTATAAGGGATTCGACCTAAGCGTCTTTTTCTATGGGGTGACCGGGAACAAGCTCTATAACTCGGCCGGCGTATACATGTCCGACGGATTTGCCAATTACAACTTTGACAACCAGACGACCGATCTGCTTCGGTCCTGGAAGAAGCCCGGCGACATCACCGATATACCGCGCGTTGGCCAGGTAGGCCTCGAAAACGGCAGCTTCATCCCCACGGGAGGTTCCAACAGCACCCGCTGGCTATACAGCGGCAAATACCTCCGGTTGAAAAACGTTTCAATAGGCTATAATCTGCCCAAGGTTATCACCGACGGACTGAAGATCAGCTCGGCCCGGTTCTACATCAGCGGAACCAACCTCTTTACGTGGACGAAGTATCCCGGCGATCCGGAAGTCAATACCAATACCGTGACCTCAGTAGGGGGCGGAGAAGACTTCTATACCATTCCGCAAGCCAAGACCTTCACCTTCGGCCTCAATGTTAAATTTTAAATCTAGCACAATGAAACTACCTATCATAGTCCTGTTCGCGTTCGCCCTTTCACTCGCCCTGGCCTGCAATAAAAAGCTGGACGTCCAGCCGCAAAACAATCTGACACCCAGCCAGATCACGACTTCCAACGATGTAGAAGCGCTGCTGTTCGGCGCTTATAACGGCATGCAGGGCGCCGGCTCCTTCGGGGAGGGATACATCCTTGCGTCCGACCTGATCGCCTCCGACAGCCAGGTGGTATTTGTAGGAACCTTCCAGGATTACCAGGCCGTCCAGCACAAGAGCGCCGTGGCCACCAATGTCATCGCACAGAATATCTGGGGGGGATCGTATACCGTCATCAACCTCTGTAACACGGTGCTCGACAAGATCGCCCTGGTGGATACCGCCGACCGGCCCACCGTGCAGGGGGAGGCCTTGTTCATGCGGGGCACCGCCTATTTTGAGCTGGCAGGTTTTTTTGGCAAGCCTTACTCGGACGGCAACGCGGCATCCAACTTAGGCGTTCCGCTGGTCCTTACCCCGACCTATACGTATGATTCGTCTGTGAATTCACCCAACAAGCCGAAACGGGCGACGGTCAGCGCCACCTACGCGCAGGCCATCAAGGACCTGCTGGCGGCGATCAGCGAGCTACCGGCATCCAACGTGAACTACAGGGCCGATGTCAACAGCGCCAGGGCCATCCTTTCCAGGGTCTACCTGAGCATGGGCGACTATGCGGATGCGGCCATACAGGCCGACAGTGTCATCTCTTCGGGCAATTTTTCGCTGACAAGCACTTTCGACAAGGCCTTTAACAATACAGTCAACTCTACCGAAGACGTGTTCGCCATCCAACAATCGTTGCAGAGCAATACGGGTACTACGAACAATGGGCTGACAACCTTCTATGCTCCTGCCCCGTTGGCCAGGGGCGATGCGGAGATCGATCCGCTCTTCTTCAACCTTTTCGAGCCCAGCGACTTCCGCGGCACCTACGTTACTTCCGGCAGCAGCATCTCCGGCTATACCGGTTTTTATCCGAATAAATGGATGACCTTTTACAAGGCCATTCCTGTCGTCCGGCTGGCGGAGATGTACCTGACCCGTGGGGAAGGTAATCTCATGAGCGGCGGCACCACGGGTGACGACCCGCTTGCCGACATCAACCTCGTGAGGGCACGCTCTGGCGCCAGCGCCCTGACAGTTGTGGCCCAGGGGGATTTTATAGAAGAGCGGTTCCGGGAGCTTAGCTTCGAAGGGGACCGGCTCTGGACCTTGAAGCGGAACCAACTGGGTGTTATCGGTTATGGCTATGATGACAACCGGCTGATCCTGCCGGTGCCGCAGTCGGAGATCGATGTCAATACAAACCTGGTGCAGAACGGAGGTTACTAACGGCAGTCTCCTGCTGTTTCCGCCAGAGGATGCGGGCGAAGACGATGCCGGTCAAGGCCATGGCCGCTCCGACCAATGCCGGGGAGCTGTAGCCGAAGCCGGCAGCGATGGGCCAGCCGCCGAAGAGGGCGCCAAGCGCATTCCCGACGTTGAAGGCGGCCTGGGTCGCGGCGGCGCCCATGAGCTCGCCCTCCGTGGCGGTACGGATCATCATGAGCTGTATCGGCGTTGCCAGCGCGAGCGACAAAGCGGCGGCGACAAACGTAAAACAGAGGGATGGGATCTGGTAGGAGGAAAAGAAGAAGATAAGCGTCAATACAATAGCCATGGATACCAGCAGGATCATACAGGCTTTCACGGGTTCCATCTTATCGGCCAGCTTGCCGCCGACGATATTGCCGGCGACCATACCCAGTCCGGCCAGGATCATGATATAAGAAACGGTATTGGCGGAGAAATGGGAGACGTCCGTCATGAGGGGAGCGATATAGCTTATCCAGGCGAACAGGCCGCCGGTACCGATAGCTGTCGTGATCAGGATGAGCCAGGGTTCCCAACGCCGGAAGATGCCCAGCTCCGATTTGAAGTCGCCTGCACGGACGATGGGCATGGCGGGTATCCAGAGCTGCAGGAAGATGATCGTGATCACGCCGATGAGGGTGACGATACCGAACGTATAACGCCAGGAATAATGGTGGCCGACGAAGGTACCTAGAGGAACGATCAGGAGGTTGGCCAGGGTCAGTCCGGCGAACATCATGGAAATGGCTCGGGCCTCCTTCCCTTTGTCGGCGAGCCTGCTGGCTACTACCGATCCGACGCCGAAGAATGCGCCATGAGGTAGTCCCGCCAGGAGCCGCATGACGAGCAGGGCAGTATTACCGGGGACTATGGCCGACAATCCATTGAAAAGAGTGAACATACCCATGAGGGCCAGCAGGATCTTTTTGGGGCCGAAGTTACCGCTGATCGCCACCAGCAGGGGGGCGCCTATAACTACTCCGGCGGCATAGGCCGAGATGAG
>JAMFRX010000524.1 GCA_026224995.1 Puia dinghuensis | reverse complement strand
TCCGCCGAAGCCCATGGGTACGCCAAAGCGCTGGGATGTTCCCACGGCGGCATCTGCTCCGAGCTCTCCCGGCGGCGTCAGCAGGGTAAGGGCCAGCAGGTCGGTGGCCATGACCACGTATGCGCCTGCGGTATGCGCCTGGTCGATAAAGGCGCGGTAGTCCTGTACGGCTCCATGGCTATTGGGGTATTGGACGATGGCGCCGAAGTAGGAAGCGTCGAGGATGGCACTCTTAAAGTCGCCAGTTACGATCTCGATGCCTACGGGCTGTGCCCGGGTGAGCAGGATGTCTTTGGTCTGCGCGAAAATATGGTTGTCGACGAAGAATTTAGGCGTGGTGATGTGGTCGTGGTCCCTGTTCTTGAGGTTGAAGAACATCGTCATCGCTTCGGCGGCAGATGTTCCTTCGTCGAGCAGGGAGGCATTGGCCAGGGGCAGGCCCGTGAGGTCGGCGACCATCGTCTGGAAGTTCAGGAGGCTCTCCAGGCGGCCCTGGGAGATCTCTGCCTGGTAAGGGGTATATTGCGTATACCAGCCCGGGTTCTCGAACACATTTCGGAGAATGACGCTGGGGACGAGGGTATCGTAATAGCCCTGGCCTATATAGGACTTGAAGACTTTGTTCTGTGCTGCGATCTGCCGGAGGGAAGTCAGGTATTGGTGCTCGCTCAGCGGGCCGGGGATGTTCAGGGCTTTCCTGGTACGGATAGAAGCCGGTATGGTCCGGTCGATGAGCTCGTCCAGTGATCCTACCCCAATGGTTTTCAGCATTCCGGAAGTTTCTCTTTCAGTGGGGCCGATATGGCGCCCCGCAAATTCATTCGCCTGTTGTTCGAATAAGTTCATAAAAAGATATAGAGGTTGACCGTTTAAAAAGATGTGCAAAGGTACGACGGGGAGGGGAGAAAAAGAACGGCCGGTGGAGGAGGAGTGGATAAATGGGCTAAAAGCGGCCGGAGGCCGCTTCAAAGACATAAAATGAAAATGGGCCGTCCCGATTTTGATAAATTGCGACTGGCCCATTTTCTTAAAAACCCCTAAACCCTAAAAATTGAATGCTAAACTATTCATTGTGTAGGCACGAATGAATTGCTATTATAAAATTACTTCCAAAATCCGGAAAAGGGAGGAGGGCCCAATTAAAAGGGAATTAAAATTGAGGATCGCGTGCAAAATCCAGTGCATCAAGGTCTTCTGCTTGCCTGAGCTGGTCGCTGGTCAACCGGCTGCCGTCGTGGCTCCAGCCGGGAGGGCCGAACACATATTGCCATTTCTCTTTCCAGCCGATATCGCTGCGAGACAGGTCTTTGCCGATAGCCTGCCATTCGTGGAAGACGATACCGGCGGCGCCGGGGTTTTCCAGGGGCTTGGTGAGGCCGTAGCGCACGGGCTCGTATTCCTGCGGTGTGAGCTCGGGCTGGAAGGTGCCGAACAGCTGGTCCCAGATGATGAGGAACATACCCATATTCCTGTCCAGGTATTTGGCGTTCGAGGAGTGATGGACCCTATGGTGGGAGGGAGTGACAAGGATATATTCCAGCCAGCCCATCTTGTTGATGAGCTCCGTATGCACGAAAATGCCCCAGATCTGGGTGGCAGAGTATAGGAATACGATGTCCAGGGGCCGGAAACCAACCAGGGCCAGCGGGATGAAATATACGAAGCGGTACAGCGGCTGAAAGACCGAAGACCGGAATCCGACGGTAAAATTAAAATGCTCCGAAGAATGGTGGGTGACATGCACTGCCCAGAAGAAGCGGATCTCATGGTCCCAGCGGTGCAGCCAATAGTAGAGGAAATCTTCTGCCAGCAGCAGGACGAACCAATAGGAAAAGACATTGGTTATGGATAGCCAGTGGTGACGGTAGCAGACCCCGAGGATGACCAGGTATACGCCTCTGAACAGCAGGTCGATGACGCTGTTGAGGAGCATGAGGTAAACATTGGTCAGGGTATCGCGCCAGGTGTACTGTCCTCTACGGCGATAATTGCTAAGCAGGACTTCCAGCCCGATGATGATGATATACAGCGGGGTGCTGATCAAGATGAGTATTTGTTCCCTGAGGTTTTCCACGGCTTAAAAATAAATGAAATAACGCACCTTTGTAGTTCTCTATTGTTAACCGAGTGCAAATGCTTATACATGACTGATTTATTACATAACTGGGAGAAGAAGTCGGCCGACCGGCAGAAGGATTATAAGCGCTGGCTGGAGAAAGCCGACCGGGCGCCGAAGCGGACCCGTGTCCTGGAGCGGCTGCCTGAATTCCATGAGGAAGCCTTCCAGCGGGTAGACTGTCTGCAGTGCGCCAACTGCTGTAAGCGGTTCTCACCCCGGTTCAAGGGCCCGGATATAAAGCGTATCGCCAAACATCTGAAGCTCAGGGAAAGCGAGCTGATCGAACAATATCTTCGCCTGGATGAAGATGGAGATTATGTCGTGCGGTCCACACCTTGTCCTTTCCTGGGCGCCGACAACTATTGCAGCATCTATTCCGTTCGGCCTTCAGACTGTGAGCGTTTTCCTTATACGGACGAAGATGTGCTGGTGAAGCGGCCGGCGGTTACGCAGAAGAATTCGACGTTCTGTCCCATCGTTTATTTCGTGCTGGAGAAGCTGTTGGCGACGGTAAAGTAGCCTTTGCTCAATATTCCATTTTCCGCAGGCTCGGGGCTTTAAACCAGGTCGCGACGACTACGGCGATGGTCATGCAGCCGCCGAAGACCACGGAAGGCACGACGCCCAGGAGCTTGGCCATGACCCCGCTCTCGAACTGTCCTAATTCGTTGCTGGAATTGATGAACATGGAGTTGACGGACGAGACCCGGCCCCGCATGGCATCCGGCGTTTTGACCTGTACGATGGTGCCCCGGATGACCACGCTGATGCCGTCCAGCATGCCGCTGCACACCAGGGCCAGATAGCTCAGGAGATAGAGCTTCGAGAGGCCGAATACGATGATGCAGATGCCGAAACCGAATACGGCGTACAGGAGGACATAGCCCTGCCGGCGGCGGAGTGGCCAGAGGGTCAGGGCCATGATCATGCAGATGGAGCCGACATCGTCGGCAGCATTTAGCCAGCCGAAGCCTATCGGTCCAACCTTCAGGATATCCCGGGCATATACGGGGATCATGGCGACGGCGCCGCCGAAGAGCACGGCGAAGAGGTCAAGGGCCAGGGCGCCAAATACTTCTTTGGTGTGGACGACGAAACGCAATCCTTCTTTGATGCTTTCCCAGGGTTTGACGTCCCTGACGACCATGATCTGTTTGGGTGAGAGCGAGAAGAGGAGCGCCCAGGCTATCAGCGCATACAGGCCCACCACGCTGAAGCAAAATAAATACGTGGTGTTGGCGATCAGGAAGCCGGCGGTGGCATGTCCCGTCACCGAAGCGAACAGGAAGGCGCTGGTATTGAGCGTCACGGCCGATGGTAATTTCTCCTTGGGTACGATCTGGGCGACTATGGCATTGAGCGTGGGCCCGGCAAAGGCGCGGATCACCCCGGACTCGGTGCCATGTTCCATGGCCAGCCGTTCCACGGTGGCGAGGTCACGCTCCAGATTGCCGCCGGCAAGCCCGAGGCCGGGCGCCAGATAGGCATGGGCGCCGATGCGCCGGTCGAGGCGAAGGGCCGGCGCGATCTCCGACCAGTCGCCGCCGATCCGCTCACAGATCTCGGCCAGCGTGTTGGCGACGCTGATCGAGGCCACCAGGCAGCAGTTGATCGCGATCTTGGTGAGTTCCGCGCTCTCGAACCGCATC
>JAMFRX010000523.1 GCA_026224995.1 Puia dinghuensis | reverse complement strand
GGCAGCTTATTAGGCATGTCCATGGAACCGGATACATCGATCAGCAAGACCAGGTTACCGGGCGGCATCTGGTCCCTGTCGGCCTTGCGTCCGCAGATGTTCAGCAATAGCAGCCGGTGCGCATTGTTCCAGGGGCAGGATAGCAGGTTGGAGGAACAATGGAACGGCTCCGCCGTATCCGGCGCTTCATACGCCGTATTGAAATAGCCCATCATCTCCTCGATCTTCACCGCCTCGGCAGGGACGGCATGGCCCATCGCCAGGAATCGCTTCACATTGTGGTAGGAAAGGCCGTTGGGATTGCCGGCGAAGGACACCGCGGCAGGTCCCTGCATCACCGACAGCAGCCGGTCTCTTTTTATCGCGTGGGGGAAAGGCTGCTGCTTCAGCGTGATCTGCAGGAAGTCGGCAGACCTGATAGCGGTGGTATAGTGCTCGTAGCCGTCGTAGGTAAAAGTGACCGAGTCATCGGCCTTGCGGGAGGTGATCTCGAAATCCCCCTCCATCCCGGTTAGAAAGGTGGCGCCCGTAGACTGTACCGTGATAGCAACGCGCTGAAGTCTGTCGCCATGAAGGTCATGCACCTCCCCGGTAAAGTAATACTGGGAAAAAGCAAGCGTATGCGCACAAAGCAGTAGTAGTATGAGGGATGTCAGTTTCAAAAGCCAATTTTAAACTGTAAGTCCCCTATAGTCAGCAGGTTTTGCGCTACTAAAGTAACAAAATAGTTCGAAAGATCAAATAGACGGCAGGCTGCTGAATGCACGGGACAGCATTATCCACTGCAATTCCCAAGCCATAGAAGTCTTTCCAGGAGCCTATTCTGTCCGGAGGCTCTTCACGGGATTCGCAAGCGCCGCCCTTATCGCCTGGTAGCCCACTGTCAGCAAGGCCACCATCCCCACTCCCGCCCCTGCAAGGACAAACACCCACCAGGAAAGCGGTGTCCGGTAGGCAAAGTCACCCAGCCAGCGATCCATGGCATACCAGGCCAGGGGCGCCGCGATCAGGAAAGCCACGAGGATGAGGGCCAGCACATCCCGGGAGAACAAGGCAATGATCTGCTGCAGCGACGCCCCGAGCACTTTCCGGATGCCGATCTCCTTTGTACGCTGCTGCGCGGCCAGCATCACCAGGCCAAGCAAGCCAAGACAGGAAATAAAGATGGCCAGGGAAGCAAAGGAAACGGTTAGCTTGGAGATGATGAGCTCACTGGTATACATCTTCTTGTATTCTTCGTCGACAAATTGATAGGAAAAAGCATAGGCAGGGTTCACCTGTTTGTAGACCCTCTCCAGGCTGGCCACCGCCTCCCTGGTCTGGCCAGGCTTGGTCCGCGCGAGGATCATCCCGAAGTCTTCGTATTCTTTGACATCCAGGAGGACGGGCAGAATGGGTTCGTGCAGGGACGCCGTATGAAAATCTCTGAGCACCCCGATGATATGTCCCTTCTTCTTCCAGGCCGATACCCATTTCCCTATCGGGTCATTCAATCCCATTTTCCTTGCCGCCTCCTCATTGATTAGAAAGGCATCGGCCGAATCGGTGGCGATCTGCCTGGAGAAGTCCCGGCCCTTTACGATCTCCATGTGCATGATCCGGACAAAGTCATAGCCTACCGAAGCAGGTTTGACGCCTACTTCCTCATTCGGTCCCCGGCCCTCCCATTTGATGGAAGTATCCGAGACCACAAAATCCATCTGGTGAAGCGCTTCCGTGCACCGGTCGACCATCGCGATCCCCGGCATCGTAGAAGCCAGCTGTTTGAACAGCAGGTAATTCCGTTCTTTTATGAGGTCGCCTTCTATCCTTACGTAGATGAGGTTCTCCCGGTCATAACCTAACCGCGCAGTTTGCACATAGCTCACCTGACGGGTTATGACAAGCGTGGCGACGATCAGGATAATGGACAAGGTAAATTGAAAGACAGTCAGCGATTTCCTGAACCAGATAGCACCTTGAGAAAAACGGATCGTCCCTTTCAGGATGCGGATGGGCTGAAGGGAAGAAAGGTATAGCGCCGGATACGATCCTGCTACCAGGCCGGTAGCAAGCACCAGTCCGAAGGAAGAGACCCAGAACAGCGGTTGCCGCAGCGGAAGCGCGATCTGCTTTTGCGTAAAAGCATTGAAAACAGGCAGCAGCAGGAATAACAGGAAGAGCGAAAGAAACAGCGCAAACGCGGCGAAGACCAGTGCTTCGCTCAGGAACTGCGCGATCAGCGGTCCACGGGTGGACCCTACCACCTTTCGCAGCCCGACCTCTTTCGCCCGCGTCATGCTCCGGGCCGTGGCCAGATTCATGAAATTAATGCAGGCAATGAGCAGGATAAAGATCGCGATCCCACTAAATAGCCGGACATAGACGATCCGCCCGGTCGTCGGACTGCCGTTCACGAACGTATCGTGAAGATATCGGTCGCCGAACCGCTGCAGCCCGATCCTGTTATCCACCCCCTTTTCCTTCGGCAGGCGCGGCTGGGCAAACTGAGCGATCCCCGCCGTCACGCTGGCAGGATATGCCTTGTCGGCGAGCTGCACATAGGTGTCGAAATTATTGGAGGAGTATTCCAGCAGACGGGTATTTTGTGCCTCCCAGGGAAGCAGGAAGTCGAACTGCAGCGAACTCTGTGCAGGCACATTTTCGAATACGCCCGACACAGTAAAATTCGTCCGGTTCTCGTAGCGCATGATCCGCCCGATGGCCTTCTCCGGGCTGCCAAAAAAATCCTCGGCCATTCGCCGGGAAATAGCGATCCCATGGATATCCCTAAGCGCCGTTTCCGGCGTTCCTTCCAGCAGGGGAAAGCTAAAGACCTTGAAGAAGTCAGGAGTCGCCCGGGAGCCGCTCAGCCGCATGACCTTTTCGCCCACTTCAAAGGACTCGGGATGCCCCCAGGGAAGCTCGTATCCTTTGGCGTAAAGGACGACATGGCTGATCCCGGGGACGGCATGGGCCACATCTTCCATCAAAAAGGTCCGGTGGTTGGCGGCATAATCAAAGCCCACGAAGGTATTATACGAGCCTTCCGTTTTTCCATTGCTGGACACGGCGTTATAGGCCACATACAGGTTCTTTCCGTTGGCATGAAAATTATCCACGGCCCGCTCGTCCTGCACCCATAAGAAGATCAGCAGGCAGCAGGTGATCCCTAACGATAACCCGAAAATGTTGATGGCTGCATGACCCTTTTGGCGGGTCATGTGCCGCCAGGCGATCTTCAGGTAATTTCTAAGCATATAGCTGGTAGCAATTTTTACTCGGTTCGCAGGCTCGTGGCCGGATTCGCCAGGGCCGCCTTGATGGATTGATAGCTGATCGTCACCAGGGTGATGGCGATAGCCGCCAGCCCCGTAAGCACAAAAACGCCATACCCCACAGGTGCCCGGTAGGCAAACCCGTCCAGCCATTTATGCATCCCCAGCCATACCAGCGGAAAAGCAATGGCGATAGACACCAGCACCAGCGCCAGGTATTCCCTGGATAGCAGGTAGGCTACCCGCGTAGCCGAGGCGCCGATGACCTTGCGGATGCCAATTTCCTTCTTCCGGCGCTGTGCCGTGAAGGCCGCCAGGCCAAACAGCCCCAGGCAGGAGATGAAGATAGCCAGGCCGGCGAAGTATTTCGATAGCACCCCGACCCTGATCTCGGAAGCATACCACCGCGCATAATCCTCGTCCAGGAATTTGTATTCGAAGGCCATCCCGGGATTGAACCGGCTATAGGCGGTCCTGAGCTGGTCGATGGTGCCTGCCTCGTTACCCGTCCTGAGCCGGACCATTACAGAAGGACCTACCGGATAGGAGCGGAAAAAAGCGGGCTTCACCGGCGAATACAGGGATTCGAAATTAAAGTCGGCGGCAATGCCGACGATCTCCCGCTTCTCGTCCCAGAAACTGACCACTTTTCCAATGGGATCCTTGATGCCCATAGCCTTGATGGCCGTCTGGTTCATGATGATCTCTTTATCCGAGTTGGTGTTCTGGGAAAAATTGCGGCCGGCGACCAGCCGGATGCCCGCGGTTTCGAGGAAATTGTAGCCGATCTCTATATTGGCGAAGTCTAAGTTTAGGTTCGGATCTTTCCCCGGCCACTTTAGTCCGCCAATCTCTCCATGGTTGCCCATAAGGTCATGGGAGAAGCTGCCGGCGCTCACGACGCCGGGGATATTGCCCAGCTCTTTGACAAAAGACGCAGCGGCCATGATCTTCGCCGAATCCTGTGCCAGCGGGATCTCGAAATGGATGACATGATCCCGGCTATAGCCCAGGTCCCGGGATTGGATATACGCCAGCTGCTGATAGATGACCAGCACCCCGGCTATAAAGACCACCGATAAGGTAAATTGAAAGATCACCAGCCCCTTGCGCGCCCACAGCTCACCCCAGGAAGTGCGGATGGTCCCTTTCAGCACCGCGACGGGGCGAAAGGCGGACAGGTAAAAGGCAGGATAGCTGCCGGCAAGAAGGCCGGTCAGCACTGTCATACCCAAGGTGATCGATACCAGCGAAGGCGCAAAATGCAGGTACAACGTTTTGCCGGTAATGTCATTGAACACAGGCAGCAGCAACGCTACGATCAGGACCGCTAATACCAGCGACAACAGGCTCAGCAGCAGGGATTCCCCCAGGTACTGAAAGATCAGCGATGGCCTGCCGGCGCCTACCACCTTTTTGATACCCACCTCTTTGGCCCGGCGCGAAGCCTTGGCCGTGCTCAGGTTCATGAAATTTATACAGGCGATCACGAGGATAAAGGCAGCGATGAGCGTAAATAGCCGGACATACAGGATCCGGCCGCCGACCCGCACCCCGTTCTCATAGTTGTACAGGTAACGGTCGGAGAAGCGCGCCAGGAAGATCGTAGGTTCATAGCTCTTCCCGTCCCTGATCTTGATAAAATCGGCGATCTTCCTGTTCAATGCGGCGATGTCGGTACCCGGCTTCAGCAGGGCAAATGTATGCGGGTCCGTATTGCCCCATTCGTTCAGCCCGGGTCTTCGCTCGAGGGCGATCGCATAGTTGAACAGGAGATCGAACTGCTCAGTGGCATTGGCGGGGTTGGGCTCGAAGATGCCCCTGACCACGAAGTCACCGGTAAACTCATATTCGTCATAATGGATCCGCCTGCCTATCACATGCTCCGTAGTGCCAAACATCGCCTGCGCAAAACGGGAGGATAGGACGATCCCTTGCTTGTCCGTAAAGAGCGCTCGCGCATCCCCCTCGATCAGGGGACAGGTGAAAACACCGAAGAAATTGCTGTCCACATATTGTGGCCTTGCCTGGAGCTTCTTATCACCATAGCCTACCACGCCACCGGCGCCGAACCAGGAAGCCGGCAACACGGAGGATGTATTGGCGATCTCGGGGAAGGCATTCTTCAGCTCCCTGCCCAGAATGCCCGGCGAGGACATATCCGATTTGATGCCGTCGGCCACCTTGTGATTGACCATCACCTGGTACAGCCGCGCATCGTTGGCATTGTATTTCTCCATGCCCATCTCGTCTGCGACCCAAAGGCCGATCAGCAACGCACAGGCCAGACCTACGGAGAGGCCCAGGAGATTGAGGAGCGTGAACTGGCGGTCCTTGAGCAGGTTGCGCCAGGCGATCTTGAAATAGCTCTTTATCATATAACCTCCTCTGCCACCAACAAGATGCCCATTTTTTTGGAACCTGACTATCAACCGCTTAGGCCATCACCTCGGCCTTTCCATGTCCGAATTCGATACACCGGGTGTACGGGGGCAACGACTCACTGCTCCCGCATCGCCGGATTATACCAGTTGAAGAGTCCCACCGACAGCACGATCAGCCCATAGGAGATCACCTGCTGCAGATCCAGCTTCTCGCCAAATACTGTAAGGGCGAGCACAAAGCCCACCAGCGGAGTGATATACAGCAATATCCCCACCGTGGAGGATTTCAGCTGTTTTAAGGCATACAGGTTCAGGAACAGGGGGATGATGGTAAGACAAACGGCGATGATGCCAATAAGGATATAAAAGTGCGCAGCCTGGGGTATTGGTCCCCGGTAGGCCGGATAAAAGGGGAGCAGCAGCAGGGCGGAGAAGATCACCTGCCCGCTCAGCAGCAAAAGCTTGTCGGTCCCATAGTCCTTGCGCTGACTGACAAGATAGGCGGCATAAGAGAACGCGATTATCAGGCTATAGTACAGGTCCGTCAGGTTGTTGAAGGAGAGAACGCCGCAACCGATGGCGCTCAGCAGCACCGCCATCCACTGCCCCCTGGTCAGATGCTCTTTGAGGATCAGCCAGGCCAGCACCGTCGTGACCACAGGGCATACCAGATAAGCGAAGGCAGATGCCTTGACACTTACATGGTTGACGACATAGATGTAGAAGAACCAGTTGGCTGTCAGGAAAAGGCCGCCGCCAAAGAGTTGAAATAGTACGCCCCGCTTCTGCCGGACCGTGAGCGCCACAAATAAACGCCGGTTCTCCCGCCATACCCGGCGGCGGATCACCGCGCTGATCAACAAGAGCAGCAAGGCCGATGAAAAAACACGATAGAACAGGATATCCAGCGAAGAATAAGAAGCCAGTGGACGAAGGATCAGGCTAAAAAACCCCCAGACGGTGAAAGCAGTTATAGCAGAAAGATAGTGCGACGTATTTTTCATGATCTGCAAAAATGCTCATTTTTCCAGGGCCAACACATACTTATTTTAGCATATATGTTTGACATTCCCAATCTTTCTATTATCTTGACACCAAATTCAATACCTAATGCCAAATTTTGTCTCTGGCATCCCTTCATACCGTAGTGGAACAAGGCTCCTTTGCCTCTTGTTGGCACTATTTTTTCCTTTTCTACTCTTTTCTCAGCCAGCTATAAGCTCTATCGCACCCTTGTCGGGGCCGGTAGGCACCAGCGTGACGATCACCGGCAGCAATTTCAACCCTTCCCCTTCCGCCAATATCGTCTATATCGGCGCCGCCCGTGCGCCGGTCACGGCTGCCAGCGCGACGTCGCTCACCGTGACCATTCCCGCAGGGACAAGCGAAGATGCGGTGACAGTGACCACAGGTGGCCTCACGGCCTGGTTCTATAAACCTTTTGTGGTCACTTTCGCCGACCCGGGTCAGTTTCAGTCCACGGCGTTCTCCAACAGGGTAGACTATACCACGGGTACAGGGCCGCAAACCATCTTCTCGAAGGACATCGACGGCGACGGCAAGTCCGACCTGATCGTTGCCGACGG
>JAMFRX010000522.1 GCA_026224995.1 Puia dinghuensis | reverse complement strand
GGAACTATGTGCTGGGCGTCAACCTGACGGGGCAGTTCCTGTGCGCGCGCGAAGCCGTCCGGGTATTCCTGAAGCAGGGCGTAAGGCCGGAGCGGTCGCGGGCCGCCGGCAAGATCATCTGCATGAGCAGCGTGCATGAGGTCATACCCTGGGCCGGCCATGCCAACTATGCGGCCAGCAAGGGCGGCATCATGATGCTGATGAAGAGCATTGCCCATGAGTTCGCTCCGTCCAAGATAAGGGTGAACAGCATAGGACCGGGCGCGATCAAGACACCGATAAACCACACGGCCTGGGAGACTCCCGCAGCGGAAAAGGTATTGCTCGAATTAATCCCTTACGGCCGTGTAGGCGTAGTGGAGGACATAGGCGCCGTCGCCGTATGGCTGGCCAGCGATGACTCCGACTATATCAACGGGCAGACGCTGTTCGTAGACGGCGGCATGACCCTGTATCCGGGCTTTAGCACCAATGGATAAATACTTACAGCATGGAAAAAGATCGACTGAAGATACCGGACTGGAAGAAATGGGGCCCTTATCTTTCCGAAAGACAGTGGGGCACGGTGAGGGAAGATTACAGCGCAGATGGGCAGGCGTGGGCCTATACTACGCATGATATGGCCTATAGCAAGGCATGGCGCTGGGGCGAAGAAGGAATAGGTGGCATTGCCGACAAGAGGCAGCATCTCTGTTTCGCTCTGGGTTTCTGGAACAAAAAAGATCCCATCCTGAAAGAGCGGCTGTTCGGCCTCAGCGGATATGAGGGCAACCATGGGGAGGACGTGAAGGAGCTATACTATTATCTGGACTCTTCCCCTACCCATAGCTATATGAAGATGCTCTACAAGTATCCCCAGGCGGCTTATCCCTACAAGCAGCTGCTGGAGGAGAATTCCCGACGGACGCGCGACCAGCCGGAGTATGAGCTTATAGATACCGGCATCTTCGACGAGAACAAGTATTTCGACATTTTTATTGAATATGCGAAGGCGGGTATGGAAGACATCCTGATCCGGATAACGGCGCATAACCGGGGAAAGGATGCGGCGCCGCTGCATATCCTACCCACCCTTTGGTTCCGGAATACCTGGAGCTGGGGAAATGACCAGTACAAGCCTGTGATGTTGTCTTCCAACGAGGGCAATATCATCATCCAGCATAGGGACATCGGGGAATGGGGACTCTATGGGGAGGAGACGGATATAAATCTATTTTGCGATAACGAAACGAATACGCAGCGGCTCTATGGCGATAGCGCCGGGGGGGACTTCAAAGATGGCGTTCGCCAGTATTTCAAAGACGGCATTCAGGAGTGTATCGTCAATGGGCATGCGGACGCCGTCAACTATCAACAGGGAACGAAGGCCGCCGTGAACTACGAGCGGCTTATCCCGGGTGGCGGGTCTACGACTATCCGGCTAAGACTGGCGAATTCTCAGGACTACAACCCGTTTCAGGATTTCGACAAGCTCTTCGAGGACAGGATAAGAGAGACGGATGAGTTCTATGCGGAGCTGCAGGCAGATGTGCCGACCGAAGACGAGAAGCTGGTACAGCGACAGGCTTTTGCCGGCATGCTCTGGAACAAGCAGCTGTATATCTACAATGTGGAAGAATGGCTGAAGGGGGATGCCCGGCAGCCGAAGCCGCCGCCGGAACGATTGAAGGGCAGGAACCACAAATGGCAGCACCTGAAGAACAGCAATATCATCTCTATGCCGGACAAGTGGGAATATCCCTGGTATGCCGCCTGGGATCTGGCCTTTCACTGTATCCTGTTCGCATTGATAGACGTGGATTTCGCCAAGCATCAGCTCTTGCTGCTGACGCATGACTGGTATATGCATCCGAGCGGCAAGCTGCCGGCCTATGAATGGTCCTTCGACGATACGAATCCACCCGTGCATGGGTGGGCGGCCTACCGGGTATACGAGCTCGAAAAGAAAGCGAATGGCGGGAAGGGGGATGTCGCCTTTTTGGAGACCGTCTTCCATAAGCTGCTGCTGAATTTCACCTGGTGGGTGAACA
Organism: Puia dinghuensis; assembly: GCA_026224995.1. Classification (GTDB taxonomy): domain Bacteria; phylum Bacteroidota; class Bacteroidia; order Chitinophagales; family Chitinophagaceae; genus Puia; species Puia dinghuensis_A. The sequence continues at coordinate 9,334 of JAMFRX010000522.1, read as the reverse complement.
AGAAGGATGCGGAAGGCAATAATATCTTTGAAGGCGGCTTCCTGGGCATGGATAATATCGGGCTGTTCGACCGGAGCAATACCAAGCTGCCCGATGGCAGTCACCTGGAGCAGGCGGATGGGACGAGCTGGATGGCCGCCTATTGCCTGGATTTGATGCGCATTGCTCTGGAGCTCTCGCTGACGAACCCCATTTACCAGGACATGGCCAATAAATTCTTCGAGCATTTTCTGAATATCGCGCAGGCCATGGCGAATATGGGGACCGGGACCGATGGGCTGTGGGACAATGAGGATGAGTTTTATTACGATACGGTGCGGATGCCCGGCGACGTGAGCATAAAGCTGAAGATCAGGAGCATGGTAGGGCTGATCCCGTTGTTTGCCGTGGAAGTCATCGACGATGAGATCCTGCAGAAGCTGCCCGAGTTCGCCAAGCGGCTGAACTGGCTTTTGGACAACCGGCCCGACCTGGCCGCTTTAGTGTCGCGCTGGCATGAAAAAGGTGAGGGGGAGAAGCATCTGCTGTCGCTGCTGCGTGGTCACCGGATAAAGCGTATCCTGTACCGGATGCTCGATGAAACGGAGTTCCTTAGCGATCATGGCATCCGGAGCCTGTCGAAGTTTCATGGTGCGCATCCTTACCAGTTCAAGGTCGACGGTCAGCTGCTGTCCGTGCAGTATACGCCGGCCGAGTCGAATATCCCGTTGTTCGGTGGCAATAGCAACTGGCGGGGCCCGATCTGGATGCCGATGAATTTCCTGATCATCGAAGCGCTGCAGCGGTTCCATCATTATTACGGCGAGGATTTCAAGATAGAGTACCCGACGCATTCGGGGCAGATGCGGACGTTGGATGAGATCAGCACGGAGCTGTCGATGCGGCTTTCGCGGCTCTTTTTGCGTGATGAGCATGGGCGGCGTGCGGTGTTCGGCAACGACGAAAGGATGCAGCAGGATCCGAACTTCAAAGATTACGTTCTCTTCTTCGAATATTTTGACGGCGACACCGGAAAGGGGCTTGGAGCGTCGCACCAGACGGGGTGGACGGGGCTGGTTGGGAAGCTATTGCTTCCCAGGAGGCCGCATTAATTCCAGCATATTCCCTATTGCTCTGGCGGTGGCCGTGAGATTGGCGGCGGTCTGGTCCAGGGCATCCTGCAGCGGCAGGAGCTCGTGGTTGATGGGCAGGAGCACGTCGAAATACCGGCTGAGCTCTGGGTTCTTCTCCCGGGGCAGGCGGCCGGCCAGGCCTATGACGGGGAGGCCTTTCTCTTTTGCGCGCCAGGCTACGCCGAAGGGGCCTTTGCCATGGAGCGTTTGTTCATCGATGCTGCCTTCGGCTGTGAGGACCCAATCGGCACGATCCAAGGCTGCATCAAATCCCGTTGCTTCCAAGAAATAGTCGATCCCATTGACCAGCTTTGCGTCGAGCAGGCCGTAGAGGCCTGCGGCTGCGCCGCCGGCGGTACCGCCCGAAGGGAGGGTGGAGATGTCTTTGTTCAGCTGTTCTTTCATGACCTGTGCGAGCCGTTGCAAGGCCGCTTCCAGCTGTAGCACGGCTTCTGGCGAAGCCCCTTTCTGGGGGCCGAAGACGGCGGCGGCGCCGTTGGCGCCGAGCAGGGGATTGTCGACGTCGGTGAGTATGGTGAGCTCGGTATCCGCCAGTCGGGTGTCGAGGCCGGAGGTATCGATTGCCGCCAGGTCTACGAGGCTGGCGGGCAGGCCGGTCAGGGCCTTCCCCTGCACGTCCAGGAAGCGGGTACCCAGCGCCGTAAGGATGCCTGCGCCTCCGTCTACCGTCGCGGAGCCACCCATGCCGAGGAGGATCTGGCGGGGTTTTTTATCCAGTGCTGCAAGGATCAGGTCGCCAGTGCCGCAGGAAGAAGCGTGCAGTGGGTCGCGCGCTTCGCTGCCGGGCAGCCGGAGGCCGGAGGCGTTGGCCATCTCGATGACGGCGGTAACGCCATCACTGGTTAGGCCGAACCAGGAAGCTCTACTCTTGCCATAGGGGTTTCGGGCCATGGCTTCCAGCCTGCTGCCGCCGAGCTTCGTCAAGAGCAGGTCACCCGTCCCGTCGCCGCCGTCGCCCACGGGAAAGCATTCTCCGGTGAAGCTCAGCCGGCTTTGCTGCAGGCCGAGGAGGATGGCCGCGGCGGCCGCATCTGCGGGGAGGCTGTTCTTGAAGGCATTGGGGGCAATGAGTATGTGCATCGGGGTTGAGCTGAGGCTTTAATTTACAACATTCATGGGATTGCCGGACAGCCAGGCGGCAAGGTTGGCGAGGGATCCGGACATCAGCCGGCTCCTTGCCTCCCTGGTAGCCCAGGAGATATGCGGGGTGATGATGCAGTTCTTTGCGCCGAACAGGGGGTTGCCTGCCGGTGGCGGCTCGGTGGAGAGGACGTCAATGCCGGCGCCGGCGATACGGCCGGTATTCAAGGCCGTTGCGAGGTCTTCTTCGACGACGATGGGTCCCCGGGAGGTGTTCAGGAGGAAGGCGGTTTGCTTCATGCGGGAGAGGCTCTCTTTGTTGATGAGGCCGCGTGTCTCGGGGAAGAGGGGGCAATGGATGCTTACGACGTCGGAGCGTTCGAGCAGTTCCGGAATGCCGGCCCAGGAAAAATTGCGGCGGTGCGATTGGTCGGTATGGGTACGGCTGCTTCCAAGGACGAACATATCGAAGGCGGCGGCTACGTCCGCTACTTTCCCGCCGATATGGCCCATGCCGATGATGCCCATGGTCTTGCCAGCCAGCTCTACGAGCGGAAAGTCCCAGAAACAGAAGTCGGGTGAGCGGGACCATTTGCCGTCCATTACGGCGTCGCTGTGGCGCTGGACGTGGAGGGTCAGCTCCAGCAGGAGCGCAAATGTCATCTGCACTACTGATGCCGTGCCATAGCTGGGAACATTGGTCACGACGATGCCTTGCCGTTTTGCGGCGGCGGTGTCGATAATGTTATAGCCGGTGGCCGTCACGCCGATATACTTTACCGAAGGCAGCTGAGCCAGGGCTTCCGCTGTCAAGGCGACTTTGTTGGTGATCACTGCCTGGGCTCCGGTGCAACGTTCCACTATCGTTGCGGTGTCGGGTGGAGTGCGGTCGTATAGGACGATCTCGCCGTAGGATTGCCATTCTGTCCAGGACAGGTCGCCCGGGTTCAGGGTATGACTGTCGAGGGCGACTATTTTTATTTTTGATGGGCTCATAAATGATGAATGTAAGTGGGGATCATCCATTTGAACAGGTATGCCTGGGCCAGCACTATGCAGCAGATGATAAAAAGCAGGAGGAGGCTATGGCGCACGGTGAAGCGGAAGAGGTCCGACTCTCTGCCTACGAGGCCGCCTGCGGCGGCTGCTACGGCTATAGACTGGGGTGAGATCATTTTTCCGATGACGCCGCCGGAGACGTTGGCGCCTACGGTTACGATGGGGTCGACGCCTATGGAAGTCGCGGTTGAAGCCTGCAGCTTGCCGAACAGGGCGTTAGAGGAGGTGTCGGAGCCTGTGATAAAAACGCCCAGCCAGCCCAGCACCGGGGCAAAGAAGGGGAAGAGGGCGCCGGTGTCGGCCAGGCATCTGGCGATGGTTTGTGTAATTCCCGAGTCGTTGACGAGATAGGCGAAGCCGAGCACTACGGCGATGGTGAGGATCGGGAAGCGCAGCTGCCGGAGGGTAGCTGTGAAGACCCGGGCGCCTTGTCCCGGCGTGAGGCCGGAGAGGGGCAGCGCGATGAGGGCGGCGATCAGGATAGCCGTCCCGGCTGCAGACAGGTAGTTGAACCGGAAGATATGCGCCAGGAGGTTGCCGTTGTATTCGCGGATGGCGTTGTGCAGGCCGGGTACGGGGAATTGCAGGGTGCCGTTTACCGTTAGGAAATTCTTTATGGGGGCGATGCCCCAGGTGATGACCATGAGCGTCAGGATGATGAAGGGGCTGAAGGCCCAGAGCAGGCGGGGAGGGCGGCCGGGAATTGAGGCGGCGGTGGCGGGTGCGGCGTCCGTGGCTTCTTCGGGAAATCGCCAGATGGTCTTTGGCTTCCAGAATTTAAGCAGCAGGAGCAGGCTGAAGATGGAGCCGATGCCTGCCAGGACGTCCGGGAGGGTGGGCCCCAGATAGTTGGAGGAGAAATATTGGATCAGGGCGAAGGAGAGTCCGGAGACCAGGGCTGCCGGCGCAACTTCTTTCGCTTTTTTGAATCCTGCCATGAGTGTCACGAGGTAGAAGGGCAGCAAGGCGGAAAGAAAAGGGAGAGTACGTCCTATCATTTGCGAGATAGCGGTTTCCGGCAGCGAGGTTACCTGCGCCATCACGGTCACGGGAATTCCTATTGAGCCGAATGCGACCGGCGCAGTGTTGGCGATGAGGCAAAGGCCTGCGGCATACAGGGGGTTAAAGCCGAGTCCTGTGAGCATGGCCGCAGTTATTGCCACGGGTGCGCCAAAGCCGGCCGTCCCTTCCAGGAAGGAGCCGAAGGAGAAGGCGATGAGCAGGGCCTGGATGCGCCGGTCCGCGGTGATGGTAGCCATAAACTGGCGGATGACCTCGAACTGTCCGCTGCGGACGGTGAGGTTGAACAGGAAGACGGCGGAAAGGACGATCCAGCAGATGGGGAAGAGGCCATAGAGGGCGCCGTTCACGGTAGAGAGGAGGGCCAGGCCTACCGGCATGCGATAGACTGTTGTCCCTATGAGCAGGGCCGCAGCCGTCGCGAGGAGGCCGGCCTGGAAGCCTTTCATCTTCCGGATCACGAGGGCCCAGAAGATCACGGATACGGGCAGAATGGCAATGATGCCAGATGCCAGCAGGTTGTGACAGGGGTCTATGGGTTGTATCCAGGGCATAGCTAGTTGAATATCTTGATTGCTGGAAGCTCGATGGTGAAGTTGTTCCCGCTGTTCTCGTTGGAGGTCACGTGGATCGAGCCTTTATGAAGGGCGACGATCCGCTGGGCCATGGCCAGTCCCAGGCCGAAGCCCCGGACGCTGGCGGTACCCTGTCCCCGGTAGAAGGGCTGGAAGATCTGCGATAGCTCTTCGGCTGGGATGAGGGCCCCCTGGTTGACGACCTGCACGTATACCTTATGCCAGGCGAAGCTGAGGTCTACGACGGACTTTTTGTCCGGGGAGTATTTACAGCCATTTTCTACCAAGTTTTTCATGGCGATATAGAGCAATTCTCCGTTACCGAATACGACGAAGTCCTTTTCGTCCTCGGGAAATTCGCCGAAGTCCAGCTCCACGCTATACTCCGCATTCAACCTTTTGACGTCACCGACGACTTTCATGAGCACTTCGTCCACGCGGACCTCGTTGAGCTCGATTCCGCCTTGCGAGCCCGTTTTAGCTATCTCCAGGAGGCTTTTGGTGAGCTGGCGCATTTGCTGAACGTCTTCGCGCACGGAGAACAGCACTTGTTTGTATTCGTCGGCGGAGCGGTCTTTTTGGAGGATCACCTCCACCTGGCTGGAGACGGAGGTCAGGGGGGTGGAGAGCTCATGCGAGGCGTTGCTGATGAAGCGGCGCTGGATGGCAAAGGCCTCCTGGAGGCGGCCGAGCAGCTCGTTAAAAGTATTGCCGAGCTGGCTCATCTCGTCCTGGCCGGTGCCGGCCCGGACCCGGTTGGAGAGGTCGTAGGAGGATATTTCTTTTACTTCCCGGATGATCTGGGTAATGGGGCGAAGCAGCTGGCGGGCAAAGAGGAAGCTCACGAAGGCGGTAACGCATACGCCTGTGACGAGGCTGATGACTAGGATCTTATTTAGGGTCTCTACCCTTTCCAGGCCGTCCTCGTCATGGCCTGCCACGACGACGATGAAATCCCTTTTGTTGGTGACCCGGTGTGTCGCTATAGCCTCCAATCTGCCTAACGAGAAGTATTTTTCGCCTTTGAGCATGGTTTCCTGGAGCAGCTCGCTGGAGATGGCCAGCGGAGGAGCGCCCGGCATATCGAAGCGATAGAGTGGCTTACCATCGTCGGTATAAATACCGATGCTGCGGGAGGCTGTTCCAACTGTGTTGGCGGTATCCATTCTACGGAGGAAGGTTACGGCGCTATCACCCATCACGGAATAGAGCTGGCTGTTATACATCGCCCGCGACCGGAGCCTTTTGTCGAAGTTCTGGATCCGTTCCAGCTTGGCGAAATAGAATACCGAAGCTGTGAGCAGGGAGATGATCGCCGTGACCAGCAGGGTAAAAAGCAGCATTATCTTATAGCGGATCTTCATTCAATGGGTTCTTTCAACACATAGCCCATTCCTACCTGCGTATAGATCAGCTTGGAAGAAAAGTCCTTTTCTATTTTTTTCCGGAGGAAGTTAACGTAGACGTCTATGACATTGGTCTTGGTATCGAAATCGATATCCCAGACATTGATGGCGATATCTATGCGGGAGACGACCTTGTTCTTATTCCGGATGAAATATTCCAATAGCTGAAATTCCTTGGCCGTGAGGGGAATATTCCTGCCTTCCCGGGAGACCTCTTTGCTGTCCAGGTTCATCACGAGATCGCCGACCTTGAGGACGTTGGAGCCGGCGGCAGGCTGATGGTGGAGGCGCTTGAGGAGGGCGCGGATGCGGACAAGCAGTTCCTGGAAGTCGAAGGGCTTGACGATATAATCGTCGGCGCCGGCTTCGAATCCTTCGATCTTGTCTTCCGTGGTATTCATGGCGGTGAGCATAATGACCAGGATATCCTCGTTGGAGGTGCGGATATGACGGGCCAGCTCGTAGCCATTCATAAGCGGGAGGTTGATGTCCAGGATAGCCAGGTCGTAGGCGTTGGTGTCGAAAAGCTTCCGGCCGACGAGGCCGTCATAGGCAACATCGACCTCATAGTGCTGTTCGGATAGCCCTTTGCGGAGGGATTCGGCTATCTTTTTCTCGTCTTCGACTAGTAGTATTTTTGTATCTGCCATAATGTGTCTTCTGGTGAGTCTATAAATATATCCATTCCTGCGCTTACCGTCTCCAATGGATCATTAAAATGAAATTAAACCGATTTAGCAAAAAAACTTGGAATGTTATTGAAATATGCCAAAAAAAAATGTAAATTTTGTACACTCTTCCCTAAACGTCTATCCCGTAAGAATTCAAGATTGCAAGTCATCTAGAGGGTATCCTATCTGAAGACGATTTTAAAATCTAAAAAAGGGGGTTGCTATGAAATTTCATGAATCGCCGTACATCAACCGGCGTAAAAAGACGATTGAGTTTTACGTTCATCATCTGAATTCGACATCCGCAGCCCACATCAGCCTGGCAGGCACGTTCAATCATTGGTCTCCTGATGAGCTGCAGATGCAGCCGGCCAAAGATGGTTGTTGGAAGATCTCTATTCCCATGCTACCCAAGGGCAAGTATTATTACAAGTTCTACATCGACGACAAGATGTGGATGGAGGACATCGAGAACCGGCTTCGTGAGCCGGATGGTGTTGCGGGTTGGAACAGCGTGCTGACGGTGTAGTTAGGCGTTGTTATAGATCTTATATACCGGTTCGCGCAGGGCGTTGGCCTCTTCGCTGCAGATGAATTCCAGCAGCGTGGCAATCTCTTCCGGCTTTACCCAGGCGGCGGGGTCGGCCTCAGGCATGCTCTGCCTGTTGATGGCGGTATCGATGGTAGAGGGCGCCACTACTGAGGCCACTACGTTTTTCCCGGCAGCCGTCGCATTGAGCAGCCGTGCCAGCTCGAAAAGCAGGGATTTGCTGAGGGCGTAGCCCAGGGCGCCTTTTCCCTGTTCGGGTTGCAGGGCCGGGCGGGCGCCCATGAAGGCCAGGCGGCCGTAGCCATTATCCAGCATGTGAATGAAGAGCGGCCGGGCAAAAAAATAGGCCGTTTCGAAGTTGGCGGTGAACATTTTTCGCAGCGCTTCGGCGTCGGAGTCTTTGATATCGCCCATGGCGAAGCCTCCTACCAGCAGCAACGCCCCATCTATGCGGCCGTTGAGCTCTATTATCTCTTCGACGAATGTAGCGACGGCCTGTTCATTAGCGGCGTCTACGGACTTCAGCTCAAAATTATCGTTATTCGCTGCAAACCCAAGATGGGTGCCGGATTGGTCGACGGCAATGACCTTGTAGCCTTTGTCGAGGAACTTCTTCACAGTTGCGGCGCCGAGGTTGCCGTTGGCGCCGGTGATCAGGATCGTTTTTGGCATGGCCTGTATTTGAGTGATGAGGTGCTATTTTGCAAGCAGCGCTTCGAGCATTTTGTCGGCTACGAGCTGGTTGCCGGCTTCGGTGAGATGAACCCTGTCCCTGGTGAGGATACTGGATTCCTTGTTCCCCGGATTATTCCTGAGCTCATAGTTGTGGAAGATCTCGCGGAGGTCCACCAGGCCGCAGTGGTATTTCTGGGCGAGGTTACGGATCACCTGGGAGTAGGCGTTGAGGTCGCCGTCCTGCTGGTTGGTGAAATCCGTTTTTTCCCCGATGACGGCAGGCGTGCAGAGAAAAACGCGAATATGCTTGTCGAGCAGCTTGTTGATGATAGCCGTATAGAACTTGTCGAACTTGTCGATGTCTGTTCCGGTGCCGGAAGTGGCTTTATGCCAGACATCGTTGACGCCGACCCAGATGAAAACGATGTCCGGATTTTGAGCCAGGACATCATCCTCCATGCGCAGGTAGAGGTCATAAACCTTGTTGCCCCCGATGCCTGCGCCGGTGAGCTCGTAGCTGGAAGAGAGGTTCTTTTGAGCCAGGGTTTCGGTCATTTTTATGATATACCCGCCCGGTTTCGCTCCTTCCTGGGTGATGGAGTCGCCGAAAAAGATGACTTTTTGTGATTTAAAGCGAAGGGAGGTGAGGAAAGTAAGGCCGGAGAGCAGGGTCAGCATAACGGCAAATCGGGTGAGCGAACGCATTGTCAGTATTTTTTTCTTATGCCAAACCTACGGAAATTATGCGGCTTAGGGTGCTAGCGTACGGATAATTTCCAGGCAGGCTCTGCTGTTGTGATAGGGGCATTTCCAGAAGCCTGCCTTATCCTGGCCGGGCATAGGGGTGTGGTCGGCCTGAATGCCCCAGTACCATTCCTTGCCCTGGGGCTGCCGGATGTATTGCTTAACGAAGCTCCAGGCGTCGACGGACCGTTGCCACCAGCCCTGGCTGCCGTCGATGGTCCAGGCGTGGAGGAAGCCAACCATGGCTTCTGCCTGGGGCCACCAGTGTTTTTCAAGGACGATGCGACCGTTCTCTTTTTCGTACCAGAGGCCGCCATCTGCATCCAGTCCCTGCTGCGCGGCGTCGGCCAGCTTAAGCGTCAGGCGGGCGGTCTCCTGCAACCAATGGTCGTCCGCTATGGCGATGGCGGCTTCGTGCAGC
>JAMFRX010000521.1 GCA_026224995.1 Puia dinghuensis | reverse complement strand
CTCCACCAATGACCCATACGTCGGGTTTAAGCACAATATATTCCATAGGTTCATTTTATTCGTTTTCCCGCCTTCCATACCCCTGCTATATTTTCCAAAACATCCAGGTCCTGGCGAAGGTCACCTTTTACCAGCAGTAAATTTGCCAGATGCCTGGGCGCGACCTTTCCTGTTTTTTCCAATTGTAATTTATCAGCAGCGAGACTGGTTGCCGTCGCCAGCGCCATCTCAGTCGGCAAACCTGCTTCCTGCATTAATTTGATCTCTCCTTTTATGTCCTTAAAACTCACGTGGGTGGCACCCGCGTCACTTCCCGACAACAGCGTGATACCTGCTTCGATTAATTGCCGGGTGATCAATCTCCTGTTGGAAAGGAATTCTGCCGAGCTGATGCCGACCTCTTTTGCGAGCCCCAATTGCCGCCCCTCCCGGACGGCATTAACCGCCGGCACGTTCGTAGGCACCACAATGCTGTTGTTGTCCACCAGTTGCTGTATGATCGCTTTGTCGGTCATGAGACCTTTTTGCCGGTCTGCAAAAGAAGCATGTTCGATGGTTCGTACACCGCAAGTAGCCGCGAGGGCTATCGACTCCGGTGAATGAGCATGCGCCGCCACATACAGGCCAAACTCTGAAGCGCATTGCACCAGGAATAAAAGCTCTTCTTTACTGAACTGCAAGCTCAATGAATCCGTGCCGGGCGTTAATCCACCGCCCGTGAGCATTACTTTTATGAAATCCGCCTCTCTTTTTGCAGCCGTTTTAATACGAGCTCTCATATGTTCTTTATCGACTACTTCTCCCTGCATAAAATAACAGTGACCGCGGGCGTTGGTCAACGGCGGACCCGTCAATACAAGATCCGGACCAGGAGTTATACCGGCCTTTATAGCTTCCCGCAGATGAAAAGTGACACCATTCCTGTCGCCGCAGTCCCTCGCGGAGGTGATGCCCCATTCGACCAGTGCTTGCGCATTCCGGGCCGCACGTAATAGCAGCAGCTCGTCACTTTCTTTCATCATGTGCTGACGGGGAGAACAGCAGCCACACATCGTCAGGTGTACATGCACGTCTATCAGTCCCGGAAGCAGCGTATGCCCGGATGCTTCAATACATTCGTAGTCCGACTCTGCCGGCAGTTGTCCGGCAGGAACCACGGCTTCGATCAGGTCATTCTCCATTAGGACGGCCATACCTGTCGAAAAGCCTTCCCCGGTGAACAACACTTTGGGAATTATTACTGTCTTTTTAGCCATTTCGTTGCAATACTTTTTTGAGTTCGTCAATAGTAGGATGGATGGTGGGCATTGGTCTGGCGGTAGCCACATAGGGCTGTTTATACCCGCTGGCAGTAACCGTGCATACCACCACTTCCGAAGATTTAATAATTCCGTGCTGCACCATTTGCCGTGCCGCTGCCACCGTTGTAGAGCCGGCAGGTTCCGCGCAGATACCTTCCTCCCCTAATTTATACAACGCCTCCATGATGGCCTCTTCAGAAATAGCCTGGATGGAGCCGCCGCTTTCATAGGCTACTTTCAGTGGTCGTTTTCCTTTTCCCAAAGGAATATTGTTCGCAATGGCCTCTGCGATGGTGTTGCGGGGGTCTCCTCCCGGTGTTGCCTCGCGCAATCCGGCGTCAAAAGCAGTGGCAACCGCGGAAGCGACCGCTGGCTGGGTGCCGTGAAGATGTGGCAACCGGCTTGTATATCCAACAGATCGCAGGGCATTCCATCCCTTCCAGCTTCCAAAAATACCGCCACCTGTTCCGATGGGATGAATTTCGTGATCTGGCGCCTGACGATCCAGGTCAATCCAATTTTCAAAGGCATACGTCTGGTAAGCCTCATGCCGCCAGGGATTTTGAAAGTTGACAAAAGAATAAACGCCCAGTTCTTCGACAGCTTTTGCCAGTAAGGATTCCACTTCGGTGAAGTCCGTCCAGTCAATTTTTACAATCGGCCAGGAAAATTGATTCAATACGCCCAGTTTGGCAGGGTCTGCCCATGCATTGACCAATATCAGGCAGGTCAAACCTGCATGGGCCGCATGCGCAGCCAGGGAAATGGCCGCGTTGCCACTGCTGTACGTAATAGCCTGCCTGACGCCCATCCGTTTTGCTGTCGAGACCGCCACGGCGAAGCTCCTGTCCTTCAGAGAGGCTGTTGGCTGCATACCTTCATATTTTACCCACAATTCTTTTACCCCGGCCCAGTGCGCCAGGCGCCGGCATCGTATCAAAGGGGAACCTCCGGAGCCGATCCTGACCATATCCGCCTCATCATGAACCGGCAAAAACTCTTTCCAGCGCCACACATCCGCCTTTCTTTTTAGTATACTATCCAGATCCAAAACCTGCCGTATGACATCCAGATCGTACTTCGCATCCAGCAAACCTCCGCAGGACGGGCAGGTCAGCAATGCCGGACCAGGAGACCATAATTGCCCGCAGTCATCACAGGCCAGACCGGTGAGGTAAGGTGATAGGTTAAACATGTTTTGCCCGGTTTTTAATCTGATGGATGGTGTCCACTACTTCTTTGATCAACCCGCCAAGGTCCAGGAAGGATCTTGCGTTAAGCCAGTCCTTTTTAAAAAGCTGTGAGCAAAGGCCTACAGCTGTAGCCCCCGCATTAAACCACTCTTCCAGATTATCTCTTTTTATGGTTACATCACCTGTGACCAGAAATTTCGTTTTGGGAAGAGGTCCCTGTACGGCCTTTAGAAATCCCGGGCCACCTGCGCTAGCGGGGAATAGTTTGATCAGTTCGGCTCCGGCTTCTTCCGCGCTGGTGATCTCGGTTACAGTCTGACAGCCGGGAATCCAGGCCACCCGGCTACGATGACAAACGGGAGCAATGCTGAGGTTCAGGGAAGGAGAAACTATGAAATCCGCACCTTCCTGGATATAGAGTGCGGCGGTGGCAGGATCACCGATAGTGCCGGCGCCCAATGCAAGACCCGGGCAATGCTGTGTTGAATAACGCCGCATAACCGAAAATATCCGGTATGCCCCTACCCCTCTGTTGGTAAACTCCAGCGACCGCAAGCCATTTTCATAACCGATGCGAAGCGCCTCCAGGCAGGTGTCCGCATCGACGTGGTAGAAACAGGGGACCAACCCGTGACGAAGTACATTGTTAAAAACATCCAGTCTATCCATACGTTTTAATTTAGATAACTAATTGCGGAATCTGTGGTGTTCCTGTTTTAATACTTTTTAGAATGCTGTCGCATATCAAAACGGATATCCAACCGTCTTCAAAATCAGCTATCGGCTTAGCGCCGGTGAGAATACAATCGATAAAATGTTCATCCATCTCCCGGATAAAACCGGCATGTACGCCGTGGCGTTGCTGGTACCGGAAAACATCCGGATACTG
>JAMFRX010000520.1 GCA_026224995.1 Puia dinghuensis | reverse complement strand
GGGCGCAGGCGCCGGCACAGGTAAACGGAGATGGTAATACGAAGGAATGGGGAAACGACAACCTGGAATACGTAGACCCCACGATCGGTAACGTAGGGGCGCTGCTGCAGCCTACGAGGCCGACGGCGCAGCTTCCTCACCAGATGATCCGCATGTACCCAACGCGAAAAGACTATATAGACGACCAGATAGCCGATTTCCCGCTGATCATCGTATCCCACCGCCTTGGTCAGGCCTTCTCTATAAAGCCGGGCCGGGGGGAGATCGGAACCGATAGCTGGGAACATGCGATGGCCTGCGACCAGGGCTCGGAGACAACCCGTCCCTGGTATTATTCCTCTTACCTGCTGGATGACGATGTTGCGGTGGAATTCACCCCCGGGAAAAAAACGGGTATCTACCGGTTCGCCTTTGGGGGCGACCGCCCTAAGAACCTTCTCTTCGGCGTGTACAACTCCGGCGACAGCGAGTGGCAGTTTCTCCCGGATGGAGGGATCACCGGGGTAGAGACCTACCATGGCGACATTCCGGTATATATGTACGGACGGTTCAGCACCCCGGGGAAGACCGGCGTCGTTCATGACGGAAAATTGGATGCTGGTTCGGGGCATGTCCAGGGAAGATCGGCCCGGGCCTGGATCAGCTTTCCCAAAGAGGCGCCCGATACCATTGAATTCCGGTATGCCATCTCCTATATCGGTGCAGGACAAGCGAAAAAGAATTTCGACGAGGAGCTGGCAGGCCGCACGTTCGCCGCGCTAAAAGAGGACGGAGAGGCTGCCTGGGCCAGGGTAATGGGCCAGATCCACGTAGAAGGCGGCACAAGGGAGCAGAAGCGCTCTTTTTACACCGCCCTCTACCGATGCAACGAACGGATGGTGGATATTACGGAAGACGGCCAGTATTATAGCGGGTTCGATAAGAAGATCCACTCCGGCGCATCCCGTCCTTTCTACGTCGACGACTGGATATGGGATACCTATCTGGCGCTGCATCCCCTGCGCGCGATCCTGAATCCTACCCTGGAGGGTGACATGCTGAACTCGTACGTGAATATGTACCGGCAGCTGGGCTGGATGCCCACCTTTCCGGTGTTGTTCGGAGATCATGCCTGCATGAACGGTTTTCATTCGTCCATTATGATCCTGGATGATTACCGCAAAGGGATCCAACCGGAAGACAAGGAGAAAGCTTATGAAGGCATGCGCAAGAACGCAACTTCGGCGACGATGCTGCCCTGGAGGAATGGCCCCTCTACCGCCCTCGATACGTTCTATTACAGGAATGGCTGGTTCCCGGCCCTTCGCGCGGGAGAGGCAGAGAGCATTCCCGAGGTCAGTCCCGCGGAGCGCAGGCAGGCCGTCGCTGTTACCTTAGGCGCGAGCTATGATGACTGGGCCGTGGCCCAGATGGCCCATGAGCTGGGTAAGGATTCGGACTACCACCTGTTCCTGAAACGATCTGCCAACTACAGGAATTTATGGAATCCTGAGCGCAGGATGTTCCTGCCTAAGGATGGTAAAGGAGCCTGGATCCCCATAGATCCCAAATTCGACGGCGGATCGGGCGGAAGGGATTATTACGACGAGAATAACGGCTGGACTTACCTATGGCAAGTGCAGGAGGACGTCGGGGGCCTCATCGGCCTGATGGGTGGCAAGGAGGCCTTCGAGGCCAGGCTGGACCAGCTGTTCAGGGAAGGTCTGGACCGGAGTAAAAGCGACTTCTGGTATAAATTCCCGGATGCCACAGGGCTGGTGGGACAGTATTCCATGGGCAACGAACCAAGCTTCCATATTCCTTATCTCTATAATTTCACCGACGCACCGTGGAAGACCCAGGAAAGGGTAAGGCTTTTGCTCGACCTGTGGTTTAAAGACAATGTGTTCGGCATTCCCGGGGATGAGGATGGAGGAGGTATGTCCGCCTTCGTGGTATTCTCTTCCATGGGGTTCTATCCCATAACGCCTGGCATTCCGCTGTATACCATCGGCAGCCCCGTGTTCGAAAAGGTAACGATCGACCTGCCCAACGGCCGCCAGTTCAAGGTCATTGCCCACCATTGTTCCAAGGTCAATAAATACATTCAGCGTGCTTCGTTCGACGGTATTCCCCTGGACAAGCCCTGGTTCACCCATGCCCAGCTGGTGGCGGGCGGTGAGCTGGAATTGGAAATGGGCCCCAGGCCCAACCGGGATTGGGGTAAACATCAATGATCTAAATACAACCACTATGAAGAAGTTAGCTTGCCTCATCAGCCTGGCTTTTATCTTATCCCTGGGCCATCAGGCATTGGCCCAGCAGATCGATTCCGTTTTAGGCATTTACAGCGAACGCTTTCCCCAGGAGAAGATCTATGTACACTTCGACCGCTTCGCCTACAACAAGGGCGAGACGATCTGGTTCAGGGCTTACCTGCTGGCCGGCTTCGATCCGTCTACCTATAGCAAGAACATCTATGTCGATTGGTTCGACGCGAATGGAAGATTGCTAAAGCATGCGGCGGCCCCTATTTTCGAGGCCTCGGCCAAGGGACAGTTCGATATCCCCGCCGACTATGGCGGGGCCAGCCTTCACGTAAGGGTATATACGCAATGGATGCTGAATTTCGATACGGCCTTTCTCTACGATAAAGATATTCCCATAGCCCGGGCGGGAAGCCACGATGCCCTGCCCAGGCCGCCCCGGACTGAGCTGGTCTTTTTTCCTGAAGGCGGAGATCTGGTAAATGGCCTCGTATCCAAGGTGGCCTTTAAGGCTAATAACCAATGG
Organism: Puia dinghuensis; assembly: GCA_026224995.1. Classification (GTDB taxonomy): domain Bacteria; phylum Bacteroidota; class Bacteroidia; order Chitinophagales; family Chitinophagaceae; genus Puia; species Puia dinghuensis_A. Next base: position 4,274 of record JAMFRX010000520.1, on the reverse strand, counting down.
GGTGTCCCGGTGTCCGTCGTCGGGGTCGTGCAGGGTAGTGACGGGAACGTCGTGGACTCCCTGACGTCGGAGCATGATGGGATGGGCAGCTTCTTTATCAAACCCGCTCCTGGTGTGACCTATTCCGCTTCCTGGACGGACGGATCCGGGCAGACCTTTCATTCTGACCTGCCCCGGGCGGCCACGGGCGGGGCTAGCCTGCAGGTACAGCCGCATGCCGGCCAGGCGATGGTCATCGTCAGGAGGACGGATGATCATTTGCCCCAAGGGCTTAGATCGCTCAACCTGCTGGTGCATATGAACCAGCACGTGGTCTATGCGGCGCAGCTGCGGCTCGAAGAGAAGACGGAGGTCGCGGTGCAGGTGCCTACGGCCTCGCTTCCTACGGGCGTTCTTCAGTTCACCTTGTTCGACGCGGGGTGGAAGCCGGTCGCGGAACGGGTGGCCTTCGTGAACAACCGGCTGCACCTGTTTACCGCATCGGTGAATGTCCTTACACAGAGCCTCCAAAAAAGAGGCAGGAACGAATTGGAGATCGGCGTCCCCGACAGCGTGTTCTCGAATATGTCTGTTTCCGTGACAGATGGGGAGCTACCCGCCGGCAACGACGATATCGTCTCCCGGCTCTTGTTGAGTGACGATATCAAGGGGGCGGTGTACCATCCTGGCTGGTACTTTTCCGGAGACGATCCTGCCGCGGCGAGGCAGCTGGACCTCGTCATGCTGACCCATGGCTGGAGACGTTTCAACTGGCAGGATGTTGTCCGGGGCAAGCTGCCGGACATTCGGTTCCCCCGGGATACCAATTACCTGGAGATCCGGGGCAGGATAGTGCCGGACCGCGTCAAAGACCTTGCGGCCGGCCAGCAGGTGATGCTGATCCTTCAAACGAAAGACAGCAGCCGGAAGCGGCTGATGGTTCCCGTTTCACCGGACGGCCGCTTCACCCAAAAAGGGATGACTTTCTACGATACCCTCCGGGTGTTTTACGACTTTCCCGGCAACAAAAAATTGTCCGGGACCAAAGCGTTGGAATTGAGCAACGACCTGCTCACCGCCCCGGGAGATAGGACTGCCGGAGCAGCTCCGGGATATATGCCTGACGGCGCAGGTGGCCCCGGCGGGCCTTCGGCCGATACCGCCGGAGCTTTTAGGGTACACTATTTTGCCGGCCAGGAGGCCGAAAAGGAGAAGAAGCGGCAGGCGATGGTGTTGGCGGCCGTCACCGTCAACGGAAGGATCAAACGGCCACTGGATGTGCTGGACGACAAGTATGCGACCGGCATATTCAAGCGGGATGCGGGATTTCAGTTCGACGTCAAAGACGACCCCCTTGCCCGGCACTCGACAGATATCTTTTTTTATCTCAAGCAGATGGTGCCTGGTCTGGAGGTCCAATACAAAGATGCGTACCCTATCCTGAAATGGCGGCAGACGACGCCAACCCTCTTCGTAGACGAAGTAGGGATGAGGGCGGACCTGGTGGCCGACATCCCCATCGCCGATATCGCCTATGTCAAGGTATTCCATCCGCCATTTATGCTGGGAGGAGTGGTCAATCCCCGGGCCGGCGCCATCGCCATCTACACCAAGAAAGGCGAGGACATCAAACCCCTGCCCACGAAAGGTTTGAACTATAAGCTGGTCGAAGGGTATGAAACGGAACGGCAATTCTATTCCCCCGACTATTCCGTGGACCCTACGGGGCAGGCGGGATTCCTGCCTGACGTGCGGCCAACCCTTTACTGGAACCCTTATGTGCTCACTGACGCTACTACGCGTACTGTCAGGCTGGAATTTTACAACAACGATATCAGCAGCAAGCTGAGGGTCGTCGTGGAAGGAATGAATGCCGACGGCAAACTGACGAGAGTGGAGAAGATCATTCAATAAAGAAACTATGAAAAGAATAAAAGCATTGCTAGCGGCAGGATGGATCTACAGTGTGCTGATGGCGGCACCCCGCCTTCCGGCGCCCTCAGGGGCGGACCATTGCCTTCCGGCCCCTTCAGGAGCGGTCCTCCCGGTCCCGCCCGGTAGTCATCACAGCCCTCATTCCCGGTTTGAATCCTATAAGGGCCTCGTCATGGCCGGATACCAGGGCTGGTTCAATGCACCCGACGACGGGGCCGGCCGGGGCTGGAACCACTACCATGCCGGCGGGGAACTGGAGCCGGGCAACTGCAAGTTCGACTGCTGGCCCGATATCCGGGAATACAAGCAGACTTACAAAACACCTTTTACGCATTTGGACGGGAGCCCGGCCTACCTGTTCAGCTCTTATGATGCATCCACTACCGATCTCCATTTCAAATGGATGGAGCAATACGGCCTGGATGGGGTTTTCGTGCAGCGTTTCGTAAGTACCGTGCGTTCCGAAAAGAGCCTGCGCCACAACAACACGGTCCTTTCCCATGCCCTGGACGCTTCGCTCAGGCACAACCGGGCCATCGCCGTCATGTATGACCTGTCCGGTATGCGGGACAGTGTGGATATACCACTCCTCATGCAGGACTGGAAGACCCTCGTGGACAGTCTCCGCCTCACGAACCGGGGGGACAGGCAGACCTACCTCTATCACCGGGGCAAGCCTCTCGTAGCTCTATGGGGTGTGGGTTTCAAAGGACGGAAGTATACGGCCAGGAGCGTGGAACGGTTCATGGATTTCCTGCAGCACGACCCCGTATACGGCGGCTGTTCCATCCTGCTGGGTGTTCCCACGTACTGGAGGGACATGGGCAACGATGCGGACCCGGACAGCATATGGCTGCACGTATACCGGCGGGCGGATATCCTGCAACCCTGGATGGTCGGCCGGTATAACGAGAAGACCTATCCGCCCTTCCAAGCGCGGGTAAAGGCGGACATCAGCTGGTGTACGGCTAACGGTCTGGATTATGTGCCCGTGGTGTTCCCCGGGTTCAGCTGGCACAATATGTATCCTAAATCCCCTCAGAATCAGATCCCAAGGGATAGCGGCCGTTTTTATTGGGAGCAGATCACCGGCGACCTGCGCGCCGGCGCGTCCATGCTCTACGTGGCCATGTTCGATGAGATCGATGAGGGCACGGCCATTTTCAAGATATCTACCGATCCGCCCGTGGGGCCCAGCACCTTTGTGTCTTTCGAGCCGGGCCTGCCTTCCGATTATTACCTGGGCTTAACGGGCTATGCGGACCGCATCTTAAAAGGATCGCTCCCCCTGCGCGACGAAGCGCCGGGCCCGGATACCTTGCACACTATAATCTTAAACAACCCATTGAAATGATGAACGGAAAGAAATGGCCTGCGTTTTTGTGCTTCCTGTTTTGGGCCACCGGTCTCTCTGCCCAGGAAACGCCTTCGTTGAAGAATGATTTCGGACAATCGGCTACTGCACTCTTACGGATAGGAAGGGGCGAGTGCCTGGTTACAGATGGAGTCCTTCGCACCAAGGATGCTTATGCCTGTTTTGGCGACACGGCCTGGCGGAACTACCAGTTTACTTTCAGGGCGATGGCGACCCCTGCCGGCAACGGCGATGTACATATTTGCGCCGGGTTCAGGGCAAACAACCGCGACGATCGGTATATCCTGGGCCTGAAGGGCGGCAGCTTCAACGCACTCTACCTGGAACGCATGGGGTTCATGGGGACAGATGATTATCTCGCCCTGCGTCCGCTGACTTTTCCGGTCAAGGCGGGAGAATGGTACCGGTTCAGGGTGGAAGTGGCCGGGGACCGGATGCGCATTTTCCTGGGCGATGAAGCCCTGCCCCGCATAGACATCCGCGATCCGAATGCTTCTCTCTGCCCGCAAGGGCGGGTCACCCTTGGCGGCAGCTATGTCGAAACGGTGTACGATGACCTGGAGGTCAGCCCACTGAAGGAAAACGCCCTGGACGGGCAGCTCAAGGAAGCACAAACGCCTGTCCCGGACAAGGAAAGGCTGCGGCGGGCAGAACGGGCGGCTTATCAGCCCCTGCAGTTGGCGAAGGTTAGCGGCGCCCGCACCGAACTGTCGCTTGATGGCAACTGGCTGTTCCGCCCGGGATATGAGCTCCGCGATAACGATGAGGCCATCCTGCCCTCCAGGGACGATCGATCCTGGCACGTCATGCATGTCCCGGATTTCTGGAATCCCAGCCGCGTCTGGCTGCATGGGGAAAAATATAAATCCGAGAGCAAGGGGGCTTCGGATAAGTACTACCAGGAAGAAATAGACCGGTGCAAGGGATACAGCTTCGATTATACGCGGACGAATATCGGCTGGTACCGGCAATGGATAGAATTGCC
>JAMFRX010000519.1 GCA_026224995.1 Puia dinghuensis | reverse complement strand
CGGTTCTTGCCGTCACGGTCCATTTTATTGATGAAAACGATCACGGGGGTCATGCGCATCCGGCAGACTTCCATCAGGCGGCGGGTCTGGGCCTCTACTCCGTTGACACTGTCGATCACCAGGATAACGCTATCCACAGCCGTGAGGGTGCGGTAGGTATCCTCGGCGAAGTCCTTGTGACCAGGGGTATCCAACAGGTTGATCAGCATGCCTTTATACTCGAAGCTCATCACGCTGGTGGCCACGGAGATACCACGCTGTCTTTCGATCTCCATGAAATCGCTGGTGGCGTGCTTCTTGATCTTATTGCTCTTGACCGCACCGGCAGTCTGTATAGCGCCCCCGAACAGGAGAAATTTCTCCGTCAGCGTTGTTTTACCCGCATCGGGGTGCGAAATGATCGCAAAAGTCTTGCGTTTATTGATTTCTGTAGTATACTTCTGTGCCATCGGGCCGCAAAGGTACGATAAGCTCGGCTATTCAGACAAACCAAGCCTTTTTTTCACCGTGCTCCAGATTGGACCAACATCTTCCGATAGCCGCAGTGCGATCACCCCGCAGCCATAAACGGTAATTATCGTTGCAGAGCGAACGAAAAGCCAGCCCAATCCCTGATGCGCGGTAAAGAGCCAATCGCAAACGAAATAGGTAAGGCCACCCAGCAAAAGCACAAAAAGCGAGTTTCTATTGAAAGGCTGCATTTTGTACTTGCGGTACAGGAACAGGCACCTGACGCCGTTATACGCCGAAAAAGTGACAAGATCGGCTATGGCAGGCCCTATAACCCCTAAATTACAGGCTAGCCAGTAGTTTAGGGGTATGGTGAAGAGTACCAGGATCATTCCGGTAAAAAAATCAAACCGCCAGTACACCGAAGTGCCGATGATCTGTGTGTTGATGCCAGTGCCCATATCAACGATCCGGGTCAGCCCAATGATCCAAAAAACAGGGAACGAAAGCAGGTATTCTTTCTTTAACCCAAATGTCAGAATCCCATCCCTGAAGTTCAGGACGATGAGAATGAACATGCCAACGGAAAAGATCAGCTGGTTCGCAGAAGACCGTGTGTATATCCGCTTGATCCTCCCATAGTCCTTTTTCTTCCAGGCCTGCGATAGCGGGCCTACGGCAGCAGCTACCACACCCCGCTGCGGCGCCTGGATCAGGCTCGCGACATATTGTGCCATGGCAAATATCCCTACGGCAGCAAGGCCGCCGGGTACGACCGCGGCAATCACCAATTGCGCAAAATAGAACGACAGGTTGAACATTATATTACCGGTCCAGGTAAGCGCTATCAGCGCCCTGATCTTCGGCAAAAACTTCCTGGTTACCCGACTGGGAGATAAGGTCAGATGTAATTCTTTTTTCCGGACAATTTGGAAGAGGAGGATCAGCGCTATAAAAAAATAAGAGAACGCATAAAGCTTAATGAAAAGATCAAAGTTCTTCATCACGCCAATGGCCAATAGACCAAGAAGCACAAGACTGTATAGCCGCCACTGAAATTCACGCAGGTAATTTGTCAGGACGGATGCCTTGATCTGCCAGCCATATGCCTCCAGGACAGAGTACAGGGTGAGACCTAAGCCGAATGGGAATATCCAGTAATAATAATGTACGAGCTCTGAGGAATTATTGCCGAACTTTCGCAGGACCAGCGGTTTGAATAGAACGCCCACTACCGTTACCAGGGCAAATCCGAATATGCTGATGAGCAGCGCCCAGTTAAGCAGGTCGTTCTTGCGGCGGGCAAGATTATCATGATAATATGGGTAAAATTTTGTGATATAGGAGAGCGCGCCGAAATTGGCGAAGGCGAACATAATGTTGCCGATCGAAATGTACATTCCCACCAATCCATATTGCTCCGGATTCAGAAGCCTGCCGTATAGCAACGTATTCAGCCCACCCAGTGCAAAACCGAAATACACGATGCCTGAAGAGATGATGCTTTGCCGGCGGATTGTACTCATGCCCTATAGTTAGATAGATCTTTAGAAGTTCACGCCATTCTGCAGCAGGTTGTTGATGTCCTGCTTGCCTTCATAGTGGAAGCCGCGGTTGAAGGTCAGCATGCCCCGCCGGATCTTTACCCGGCCGTCCAGGGTGATGTTCACCTCTTTGCTGAGGAGCGCCTGCAGCGCGTTGTTCAGGATGGCCCGCATATCGACCTGCAAGGCTATGGGAACGTAAAACGTGTCCCGCCTGGGGATCAGGATCGTGGTGTCCAGCAGGGAATGTCCGGCATGCCTGCCGTTGATGGCCACATCTACCTCAGCCCGCCGAAGCTCAAGCGAGTAGGGATTGGGATTATAGAGCTTTACGACCGTAGATAAAGTGGTCTGGGCCCCTGCCCCCGTACCCTGCACGAACTGCAGGTTCTGGAAGCCATAATATTCCGGCGCCTCCGGCTGCCTGCAGCCTGCGGCCCAAATGGTCAGGACCGCTATTCCAACCCATTTTAGCCTTGTTCCGATCCTGGTAAATGCATGCATACCTGCAAGATAAGGGGCATTTAGGAAATCGTAAATAATAACTATCTTTCTGAAAATAATCCCCGTGTCGACCATCCCTGAACGAATCAAATTATTTAACGACAGCCGGTTACCAGAATATACGGCGTTGAAATATCAGCTGATGGCCGAGAACCCCTTCCGGTTCTTCCGGGGCACCTGTCATCTGTTCTACGAAGACCTCAGCCACAGCCCCGCCCTTCCCGCTTCGCCCGCGACATGGGTCTGCGGCGACCTCCACCTGGAGAATTTCGGCACCTACAAAGGCGATAACAGGCTGGTCTATTTCGATCTCAACGACTTCGACGAAGGCCTGTTGGCGCCTGCGGTCTGGGAGGTGGTGCGGATGGTAACGAGCATCTTCACCGGCTGCGCGTCCCTGGGCATCAAGGACAAGGAGATCCAACAGATTGCCGCCCTCTTCCTGCGCGTCTATACCGCCACGCTGAGCAAAGGAAAAGCCCGCTATCTCGAGGAAGAGACCGCCAATGGCATCGTAAAGCTCTTCCTGGAAAAGATCTGTGCCCGCAAGCAAAAAGAGCTCATCCGGCTTCGGACCGAGGAGATAAAGAGCGGCAGCCTTCAGCTCCGCATAGACAAGGTGCGGTTCTTCCCTATCGATAAGGTCCTGCGAAAGGAGCTCATAACCCACGTGACGCAATGGATGCAGCACTATCCCCTGCTAAAGGGACGCTTCAAGGTCGTGGATGCCTGCTTTCGTGTCGCCGGCACCGGAAGTCTCGGCGTCCGGCGCTATGTCTTTCTGGTGCGCAACACCAGAGAGCCCAGGAAACACCTGCTTATCGATATGAAGGAGGCGCTTCCTTCCTCCCTGCAGCCCTGGGTCTCCACGCCCCAGCCCAAATGGGACACGGAAGCCCACCGGGTCGTAGGTATCCAGCAGCGCATGCAGAACATCAACCCTGCCCTGCTGAGCACCACGGTGTTCAAGGACCGGCCCTATGTGCTCAAGGAGATGCAGCCTACCGCCGACAAGATCGATTTCCTCGTCGTGCGGGACAGGTACAAGGATATCGCCTGTGTAGTAGAAGACATGGCCTTCCTCACCGCCAGCGCGCAGCTGCGCAGCGCAGGCCGACAGGGCGCCGCGATACCCGATGAGGCCATCGCCTTCGGGGAAGATCCGCACTGGCAGAAACCACTGCTCGATTATGCCAGGGGCTATGCCGCGCAGGTAGAGAAAGATTATCAGGAATATTTTACCGCTTATAAAGCCGGCTTTTTTTCTTAAACCTCTACTATGCCAGCAACTACGGACATCATCATAAAATTGGTACTGGCTATCGTCATCGGCGGCGCCATCGGCGCGGAAAGAGAATACCGCAGCAAATCGGCGGGCTTCCGTACCCTCACCCTCATCTGCCTGGGGGCAACCATCTTTACCATTTTCTCGCAGTATATCGGCGGCCTCGGCAACCCGGACCGCATCGCCTCCAATATCGTCACCGGCATCGGCTTTGTTGGCGCCGGCGTCATCTTCAAAGGCGACCGCACCAGCAAGGTCAACGGCATCACCACCGCCGCCATGATCTGGGTGACCGCCGCCCTCGGCATGGCCATCGGCGCCGGCTGCCTGTGGATAGCCACCGTCTCCGGCGCGCTGATCCTCGCGGTCCTCTTTATGTTCAGCCTGCTGGAAGGCTGGATCGACCGGGTCAACCAGATCCGCAACTATAAGATCGTATGCCCCTTCGAGAACGAGACCCTGCATCGCTTTGAGGCGCT
>JAMFRX010000518.1 GCA_026224995.1 Puia dinghuensis | reverse complement strand
TTTCGGGCTGGACCGGCTGAATGACATCACCGGCAGCCAGACCATGCAGTTCACGAAGGGTTCGGGGACCATGGATATCGTTTACAGGGGTCCACTTTCGGAGAATGATACGGCAGGTACGGTCGTCAACGGTCATCTGGATATCGATTCCGCAGCCATTGTCTATCTCCCCTACCAGTTCAAGCTTACCAATATTAAGGGGCGGCTGCTCTTCAAGGATCAGGACCTCGTGATCGAACAGCTGAGCGCCCGAACAGGCAGCAGCAGGATCATGATCAAGGGCATAGCCCATAATCTGGTTGCCCTTCTGGACAGGAATGCGGAGAATGTGTCGATGAACTGGAGCCTGAGCACGCCCAATCTCGACCTGGAGGACCTTCTCCCTCTGGCGGCCCGGCCGGCGGCCACTTCGGTCCGGCAAAGCAGCAAATCGGTTTTCGGCGCTACCTTCTCCCGTGTGGACCGCATCCTGAAAGAAGGGGCTATACATGTGGGGATAGATGCCGTAGATCTGCACTTCCGGAAATTCTCCGGCGCCCATGCCAAGGCGGACCTGCTCTTCGACAACCGCGAGATCAAGCTGAACCGGGTAACCATCGAGCAGGGCGGAGGTTCCCTTGAGCTCAAGGCCACCCTCAGCCGCCAGGGTGCGGGCGAGTCCAGCCCACTTTCCCTGGAATCCCATCTGGAACGGGTAGATCTTCCCCACCTCTTTACCGCATTCAACAACTTCGGCCAGGACGCCATCACGGCCTCCAACCTCAAGGGGAACCTTACCGCCGACATCCATATGACCGGCAAGCTCAACGATAAAGCCAAGATCGTCACCAACAGCCTGAAGGGGACGGTGGGCTTCACGATCCGCAACGGGCAGCTGGTAGACTTTGCCCCCATGGAAAAGGTAACGGTGTCGGTTCTCAAGAAAAGAGATCTCTCCGAGATCCGCTTTGCCGAAGTGCAGGACCAGCTGGATATCGACTCCACCACCCTTACCGTTCACCGCATGGAGATCAACTCTACGGCCTTTACCCTCTTTGCCGAAGGGACCTATGACCTAAAGACCGGCGCGGACATGAGCCTCCAGATACCTTTCAGCAACCTGAGCAAAAACCGCAACCAGGACATCCCGCCGGAAAGCCGGGGCAACGACGGCAAGGCAGGCCCAAGCGTCCGCTTGCGCGCCAAAACGGGGGAAGACGGCAAGCTCAAAGTTAGCTGGGACCCGTTCAAGAAGGCCCTGAAAAAGGTCAAACAGCATGCCGCCGCCGCGCACCGCTAGCAATTATTCGTAACTTTATCGCTTTACGAAATCATTTTTCATGCCCTTTAATCTCCACTCTCCTTTTGCACCTTCCGGCGACCAGCCTGAGGCCATCCGTCAGCTCACGGAAGGCATCCAGGCAGGCGAGCAATACCATACCCTGCTTGGCGTCACCGGCTCGGGAAAAACGTTCACCGTCGCCAATGTCATCCAGAACGTACAGCGGCCTACGCTGGTGCTGACACATAACAAGACCCTCGTCGCGCAGCTCTATGGAGAGTTCAAAGCGTTCTTCCCCGACAATGCCGTAGGATATTTCGTGAGCTATTACGACTATTACCAGCCCGAGGCTTATATGCCCGTGAGCAATACCTATATTGAAAAAGACCTTTCGATCAACGAAGAGCTGGAGAAGCTGCGCCTGCAGGCGACGACTCAGCTGCTAAGTGGTCGCAGAGACATCATCGTCGTTGCTTCTGTGAGCTGTATCTATGGTATCGGCAACCCCGTGGAATTCGAGAACGGGATCATCCGGCTGCAGCGGGGCCAGGTAATTTCCCGCCAGGCCTTCCTGCATGGGCTGGTCAACAGCCTGTACAAGCGCAGCGAGATCGAGTTTGCCCGTGGCAATTTCCGCGTCAAGGGCGACACGGTAGATATCCATCTGCCCTATGTGGACTACGGCTATCGCATCAGCTTCTTCGGCGACGAGATCGACTCTATCGAAAGCTTCGAGATCCAGTCCGGCAAGCGGATCGCCCCACTCGACAATGCCGCGATCTTCCCCGCCAATCTTTACCTGGCGCCCAAAGACATCCTGCACCAGGTGATCTATGAGATCCAGGACGAGCTGGCTGCACAAGTCACTTATTTCAAGAATGTTGGGAAATACATCGAGGCCCAGCGGCTAAGCGAGCGGGTGAACTACGACCTGGAAATGATCCGGGAGCTGGGCTATTGCAATGGTGTAGAGAACTATTCCCGGTTCTTTGACCGGCGCACGCCGGGGACCAGGCCTTTCTGCCTGCTGGATTATTTTCCAAAGGATTTCCTGCTGGTCCTGGATGAAAGCCATCAGACCGTGCCGCAGATCAGCGGCATGTATGGCGGGGACCGCAGCAGGAAGCTGGTGCTGGTAGACTATGGGTTCCGGCTGCCCAGCGCTTTGGACAACAGGCCCTTGAACTTCCATGAATTCGAGTCCATGACGGGACAGACGATCTTCGTTTCCGCCACACCCGGCGACTACGAATTAGAAAAGACCGAAGGGATCGTCGTGGAGCAGGTGGTGCGGCCCACTGGGCTGCTGGACCCACCTATAGAGGTCAGGCCCAGCGTCAACCAGATCGACGACCTGCTGGACGAGATCGACAAAACCGTCAAGAAGGGAGACCGGGTGTTGGTGACTACGCTCACGAAGCGCATGGCGGAAGAGATGGACAAATACCTGCATCGCATAGACATCAAATCCAAATACATCCATAGCGAGGTCGACACCCTGGAAAGGGTGGAGATCCTCCGGCAGCTGCGCCTCGGCGACATCGATGTCCTGGTAGGCGTCAACCTCCTGCGGGAAGGGCTCGACCTGCCGGAAGTGTCCCTCGTTGCCATTTTAGACGCCGACAAGGAGGGGTTCCTGCGCAATGAGAAATCGCTGACGCAGACCGCCGGCCGCGCCGCCCGTAACGTAGACGGTTTTGTGATCTTCTATGCCGACACTATCACGGAAAGCATGCAGCGGACGATGGACGAGACCCTGCGCCGCCGTGAGAAGCAGATCGCCTATAACGAAAAACATGGCATCACCCCGCGTACCGTGATCAAATCCAAGGAGCAGGTCTTCGCCCAGACCTCGGTGCTGGATATCAAGGGTTATAACCCCGGAGATCCATATGCCCTCGCGCCTGACGGTGAGCTCGTGGTCATGGCAGCGGAGGACCAGGAGGTCTATCAGACCATTCCGCAGGTAGAGAAGGCCGTCGCCCGCACGAAAAAGGAGATGGAGAAAGCCGCGCGCGATCTGGATTTCATGGAAGCCGCCCGGCTGAGGGATGAGATGTTCGGGTTGCAGAAGAAGTTGAAGGAGATGAAGGGGTGATTACCTAATTTCGCCACATGGAAAATACCGACAAAAGACTATTTCTCCTGGATGCCATGGCGCTGGTTTTCCGCGCGTACTATGCCCTGATCAGCAATCCCCGAATCACGTCCAAGGGGCGCAATACCAATGCGCAGTTCGGGTTCACCAATGCCGTGGTCGACCTGATCAACAACCAGAAACCCTCGCACATGGCTGTATGCTTCGATACGGAAGCGCCTACGGAACGGCATACCGAGTTTGAGGCTTATAAGGCCAACCGGCAGGCGGCTCCTGAGGACCTGCTGAGCGCCCTGCCGGATATAAAGGCGATCGTCAAGGGGTTCAACATCCCCTGCATAGAGCTGGACGGCTTTGAAGCCGACGATATTATTGGGACGCTCAGCAAGCAGGCTGCCGCCGCGGGCTATGAGGTGTATATGGTCACGCCCGACAAGGACTATGGACAGCTGGTGGAAGAGCGCATCCATATCTACAAGCCGCCCTACCAGGGCGGAATCGCCGAGATCATGGGACCGAAGGAGGTCTGTGAAAAATGGAATATCAAAGACGTGTCGCAGGTCATCGAAATCCTGGGATTGATGGGCGATGCCGTCGACAATATCCCCGGCATCAAGGGTGTGGGCGAGAAAACCGCCGCCAAGCTGCTGGATGAATACCAGACACTGGAAAATGTGCTCGCCAATGCAGAAAACATAAAAGGCGCGCTGGGGGAAAAGGTCCGCGCCGGCAAGGAGCTGGCCATACTTAGCAAGAAGCTGGCGACGATCATCACCAGCGTCCCGGTGGCCTTCCATGAGGAGGATTTCATGCTTAAAGAGTGGAACAAGCCGGCCTTGATCGAGGTCTTCGACAGCCTGGAGTTCCGGACCCTGACCAAACGTCTTCAGCTGGACGAATCCGCGCCGGGCTATTCTGCGCCGGAGAATGTCCAGAAGGACCTGTTCGGCAATGAGATAAAGCCGGCAGCGGCGAAGAAACGTCCGGTCGCCCCTACTTCGGGCCAGTCATTGGAAAAGCTGGAGGAAGCCAGTACCCGGCTGGAAGCCGCCGTAGAACGGGGGCAGGAGGAAGGGGAAGAAGAAACGCCCGCGGTTGAAGCCCCGGCGCCCCATCAGTCCAAGTGTCTCGGCAATACCCCTCATGACTATAAGGCTGTCGTAGGGGAGGATGCGATCCGGGAGCTTGTTGAAAAGCTATTGACTTATAAGGAGATATGTTTCGATACGGAAACTACCGGCATCGATGCCAACGATGTGGACATCGTAGGGATGAGCTTTTCGGTGCAGCCGGGCGAGGCCTGGTATGTACCCTGTCCCGCCGATGCCGTGGCCGCGCAGAAGGTCGTGGATGCTTTCCGGCCGCTATTCGATGAACCTTCGGTAGTGTGGATCGGCCAGAACCTGAAATATGACCTGCTGGTGCTGAAATGGTACGGCGTGACGCCGAAGGGCCAGCTTTTCGACACCATGCTGGCGCATTATGTGATCGAGCCGGAAGGCAAGCGAAGCATGGACCAGCTCAGCGCGCAATACCTGGGCTATGAGCCTGTGCACATTGAGGAGCTGATCGGGAAGAAGGGAAAGGGCCAGGGCAATATGCGCGACGTGGAGCTGGAAAAGATCAAGGACTACGCCGCGGAGGACGCCGATATTACGCTTCAGCTAAAGCATACCTTCCTACCTCAATTGCAGAACAAAGTGGTAGAAAGGGTGTTCTATGAAGTGGAGAACCCGCTGGTGAAGGTCCTCACCGATATGGAGTTCGAAGGCATCCGGGTCGACACCAGCTTCCTGCTGGAATATTCCAAGGAGCTGGAGAGGGATGCCCGGCTGGCAGAGGAAAAGGTATATCAGCAGGCGGGCGAACGTTTTAATCTCGCCAGCCCCAAGCAGCTTGGGGAGACCCTGTTTGACCGGATGAAGCTGGACCCCAAGGCTAAAAAGACAAAAACGGGTCAATATGCTACGGGAGAGGACGTCCTGCTGAAGCTGGCCAGCCGGCACCAGATCGTGGATGATATCCTGGCCTTCCGGGAGCTGACGAAACTCAAGTCGACCAATGTGGATGCTTTGCCGCAGAT
>JAMFRX010000517.1 GCA_026224995.1 Puia dinghuensis | reverse complement strand
CTGTACTCTTCAAAAGCCAACCCCTTTGCCGCGAAATGGCTCGCCAGCGTCGCCCCTTCCTGATCGAGCAGATACGAAAGCGGGTCCAAAATGCAGGACCGGCTATACGCCCGGGTAAACTGTCCGGCAATCGCCGCCGAGCCGCATTGGTAATAGGCCCAGAAATTCCTGTTCTGATTGAAGAACCGGGCGATTCGCGCCTCCTCCTGCCTGATGAAGACCGGCAGTCGACCGGGAGGGATCGAATGACGATATAACCAAAACCGGTGCAGCAGCAGGAAATAAAATAGCTTTCCATAAAACCGCGGCCACACCCGGCCAAAATAATCGATCTCGGCTTCCGTGTCGGAAAAAACGGCAACCGTCGCCCTTAGCTCTGCGATCTTTTCGCTCACCACACCGATCTGCCGGACATACCCCTGTCTGTCTGTCTCCATCTCGGTCAATAACTCTTCCAGCTTTCCATATAGCTGGTCCTCCATCCTCACTTTTCCCATAATACACAATTGACTGGTAAAAAAATTGACTTCTCTCAACGGGTAATAGGGTCGGCCCATAGTGCCAAACCCTTTACCCGATACATAGCTTATCCTCACAAACCTGCACGCACCGGAAACGATCTAACTCTCACGACCATACATCATCGCTCGTTTCCTTTCTGAAATAAAAGTAAAAAGATTTTTTGAGATTTCGGATTGATAATCGTCAATTAATGGTCTACGACCGGAGTCGGCTTATCGTCTCGGGCGCCATCCCGAAATAGGTGGCAAGGATTTTCAAAGGTACCCGGAGCAGGATCTCCGGATGGCTGTCCACTAAATTCCGATAGCGCTCCTCCGTTGTTAAAAGCCTTGTGTTCCTGACCAGGTTATGCCAGATACGAAAGTATTTAAGCGTGAGCACTCGCCCGATATAGTTGAATTCCAGGTAGTGATCATACAGATATTGCAGCTCATCGAAAGCAATATAATACAGCAGGCTTTCCTTCACCGCCTTGATAGTATCCTTGCTTTTCACCCGATCGTAAAAACTTTCGACCGATACCACCGTCTCGCCCTCCCAAAAAAACCAGTCGGTCACCTTTAATCGCCCCATCTTGTAATAACACACGAGAAGGCCGTATTGGACAAAATAAAGGTTCTCACAGATCTCGCCTTCTTTCAAAAGGAGTTCTCCCTTTTTCAAAGTCCGGTCCCTGATGACGCTGCGGAGATAGTTCTTGCATTCATCCGACAGTGGATAGATGGAGTTCAGCCAATCGATAAGTTCTTCCATGGTAACAGACAAGGTTAGGTTATAGTATAGTACAATTTAACCTATGACGACAATATAATCAGAACGAAGGCCGCATAAGGGCCGCATCTACGAATTCTCTCTAGATTGTTTTAGTTAGAAACGATTAGGGATACCCACTCACCCCTTCTGTATTGGCAGTAGCCCGGGATGACTATCGGCTACCCGGTACCTTTATTTTAAAAAGATTATGCAACCCAACAACAAACTACACAGCCAGTTCCGGCTGCTATGCGGCGGACTGGCGCTCGCTGCACTAATCCTGCATTTTTACACCTTCTGCTATGCCGCTTTCGCCCAGTGGGACCTAACCACGCCGATCATCGATCGACTGGCAACGAATCTCGGCCATTCCGGCCCCTTCCATTACAAAGCCAGCTCCAAGCTCATCGCTCTGTTCTTTCTGGGACTCACCGCTGTCGGCAGTCCTGCCGACTACCGGATCCCGTCCCTGATCAAGCTTCTCTTGCACGCGCTACTGGGTCTGTGCCTGTATTTCGGCAGCGATATCCTGCTACAGCTTACCGCCCGGCCTACGACACTCGCCGCCTTTTATATGGCAATTACACTCGCGGGCCTCGCACTGCTCTATTCTATCATCAGGCAGATCGTTAGCCTGGTAGCAGGCCATTTATCCAATGACATCTTCAATACGATGGGCCAAACATTTCCCCAGCAGGAACAGAAGCTCCCCGGCCCCCAATCCATTCATCTTCGCGCCAGATACCAGCTGGGCAGCCAGACCAGGGCCAGCTTCATCAATCTCGAAATTTATCGCGGTACCCTCGTCATGGGTACGCCTGGTTCCGGAAAGACACGCTATGTATTCCGGCAGATGATCCGGCAGAGCCTCGCCAACAAGATGGCGCTCTTCGTCTACGACCTGAAATATGATGACCTCACCCGCCTCACCTATAACAGCTTCCGGAGCTTAGGCCCCGACCCCGGTTTCTCCCCGGCCTTCTATTCCGTCAACTTCGACGATCTCGCGTGCAGCCATCGCTGCAATCCCCTGGACCCTTCCAGCCTGGACGATATCTCCGATGCCGCAGAAGCGGCGCGTACCATGCTCTTAAGCCTAAATCGCAAATGGGTCGACATGCAGGGCGATTTTTTCTGCGAGTCGGCGATCAGCTTCTTCACCGCCACTATCTGGTTCCTCCGCCGCTATGAGGACGGCCGCTATTGCACCCTGCCCCACCTCATAGAGCTCATCCAAACGGAATACCATGAGCTCTTCTCCATTCTGCAGTCCTATCCTGAGATCCAGACCCGAATTAATAGTTTCATCGTCGCCTATCAGTCCAATACGATGGAGCAGCTGCAAGGTCAGGTCGACAGCGCCCGGGTTCCTCTGGCCGCCCTGGCCAGCCCTCGCCTCTATTACCTCCTTTCGGCCAACGACTTCACCCTCGACATCAACGATCCTGCCCACCCGAAGATCGTCTGCATCGGCAGCAACCCCCAAAAACAGCATATCTATGGCGCCATTGTGAGCCTGTATGTTTCCCGCATGCTCAAGCTCATCAACCGCAAAGGCGGCACCCCCTGCCATCTCCTCTACGACGAATTCACCTCTTTCTATGCGCCCAATATGCCCCAGACTATCGCTACCGGCCGGGCGAATAAAATAGCCATCACCCTCGGCATCCAGGACCTTAGCCAGCTCCGGGCCGAATATGGCCGCAACCAGGCCGATGCCCTGTTCAACCTTCCCGGCAACATCATCTCCGGCCAGGTGAGCGGCGACTCCGCAAGCCAGTTATCGGCACGCTTCGGCAAGATCCTGCAGGAAAGGTCCACCATCAGCATCAACAGCCGCGACACCTCCACCAGCCAAAGCCACCAGCTCGATCCTGCCATTCCCCCCAGCAAGATCGCCACCCTCTCGTCCGGCGAATTCGTCGGTATAACCGCGGATAACCCCAGCCAGCCTATGCGCCTCAAGGCCTTTCACTGCCGGATCGATATCGACTATGCCGCCTTGCAAAAAGAAGAGCAAAGCTGGGTATCTTTGCCCCAGGTCGCCCCGGCCACGCCCCAGGACATCGACCGCAACTTCCGCAGGATAAAAGAAGAGGTGCGACAGCTGGTACAGGATCGCCTCGCCCTGATGCAGGATGACCCCGAGCTGGCCCGGCTTCTCCTCACCCGGAACCGGCCCTCATACGGCCCAAAAAGGTCGCCGAGCTAACCAAGCTTTATCCTTACTAGGCTGCGCTGCGAAAGCTGGTCGAATGTTCCGCGGCACTGCTTTATGATGGGGTATTTTTTCCCCAATGCGCTTTCCGAGGAACATTCCTTTATATTAGCGGAATTTCTGGCCTAAGCTCTTCTATAATTATTAAAACCCATAATTAAACTTCCATTACAATGAAATCTCTTTCCGCACAGCTTTTGCCTTCCAAACAAGTTGAAATCCTTGATATATGGATTAAACTGCAATTGAAAAACGAGGGTCTCCGATCCGATCTGATGTCCAATGACGCTCTAAAGCGGGAATCCGAAGAACTGTTGAAAACGATCTTGGAGGCGATCCGGAACGATGACACTACTGATATTAAAGGAGAGGCTTACGATAAAGTGGTCGAAGTTTTAGCCGGAATATCTTTAAGCAGGGCTTCCAATGGTTTTTCGCCCAGAGAAACTGCTTATTTTGTTTTCAGCCTTAAAGAAGCGCTGATCACTGTCCTGGAGAAGAATATCGCTGAACCTAAGGAATTATACCCGGAGATCGTTAAGGTCAATAAATTGCTGGATGATTTTGGCCTGATAACCTTCGAAACCTTTATCAAAGGACGGGAAGAAGTGATCCTGCGGCAGACTTCTGAAATTACCGAGATCTCAACCCCGGTGATCCAGGTCTGGAGCGGTATTTTGGCTCTGCCTATTATCGGCACGCTGGATAGCGCCCGGACGCAGGTCGTTATGGAGAATCTGTTGCTGAAGATCGTGGAAACGGAAAGCACCATAGCTATACTCGACATTTCCGGTGTTCCAGCTGTAGATTCGCTGGTGGCTCAGCACCTGATCAAAACGGTAGCTGCCACCCGCCTGATGGGAGCCGAATGTATTATTAGCGGCATCCGGCCTGAAATTGCTCAAACGATCGTCCATCTGGGGATCGATCTGTCAAACATCAACACGAAAGCATCTCTCGCGCATGCTTTGCGAACAGCCTTTAGCCTGCTTAAGCTGGAGGTTCGTAAAGTTGGTGAATACTCTAAAAACACTCATGCTTAGTTATGGAAAAAATACCTATTCTGAAAATGGGGGATTTTTTGCTGGTTACGGTCCAGGTAGATTTGTATGACCGCTTAGCGCTTGGGTTGGAGAGCGATCTGGTAAATATGATCAGGAAGTACAGTTCCCGCGGAGTGCTGATCGATATTTCGGCTGTCAATATCGTCGATTCGTTCATGGGGAGGATCCTTGGGAATATCGCCCAGATGTCTAAGATACTGGATGCCCATACTGTTGTGGTAGGGATGCAGCCCGCAGTAGCTATTACGCTCATAGAGCTTGGATTACCTATGACTGGCGTCCATACTGCTTTGAATGTAGAAAAAGGGATGGCCATGCTCAGGGACAAGTTATTCCTGACCGAAGAAACTCCTAACGACAGTGATAACAATTAATAGTGAGACCATCAATATTAAAACCGAACAGGATGCCGTTTTTCTGAGGAACCGGGTATCCGAATACGCTAATAAGATTAAGATGGGCTTGGTCAACCAGACAAAATTGCTTACTGCCGCCAGTGAGCTGGTCCGTAATATGCTTAGGTATGCCGGAGGAGGAAAAGTACTTTGTGAAGTAATTTCTCAGTCTGTCCTTCAGACGGGCATACGACTTACCTTCATCGACAATGGCCCGGGCATTCCCAATATCGCCGACGCGATGAAAGATGGATTTTCTACTGGAAAGAGCCTGGGGATCGGCTTGCCGGGAGCGAAACGGCTGGTCAATGAATTCCAGATCAAAAGTCAGGAAGGAGAAGGAACCAGCGTCACGATATTAAAATGGAAAAATGGCTGATTATCCGCATATTAAATTTGTTTTACCAGACAGGACGTACCAGGGAATTATCCGTTCAGAATTAAAAAAGATGGCCGAATTGGCCGGGTTTACCGGACATCGTTTAGGAGAGGTTGAAATCGTGATTGCGGAGATCACCAGCAACTTGGTCAAGCATGCCACCAAAGGAGGCATGATCCTGGCGCGGATTATCGTCAAACCTGCGGCCGGAATAGAATTTATCTCTATCGATGAAGGTCCCGGAATGAATAAGCCGGCCCAAATGCTGGAAGACGGGGTATCTACCAGCCAAACGCTGGGACAAGGCCTGGGCGCTATCCGCAGATT